>JALVNE010000304.1 GCA_027026755.1 Sedimenticola sp.
AGAGCATTCCTGCGGTGGACAAGGTGGTCGGACCCGGCAATATCTATGTGGCCACGGCCAAACGGGCGGTGTTCGGCCAGGTGGGCATCGACATGGTGGCCGGGCCTTCGGAGATTCTCATCATCTGTGATGGCCGCACCAATCCTCACTGGGTGGCCATGGATCTGTTCTCCCAGGCGGAACATGACGAGGATGCCCAGTCCATCCTGCTGTGTCCGGACGCCGGCTTCATCGAGCGCGTGGAAGCGGCCATCGACGAGCTGCTGCCGGACATGGAGCGCCGTGAGATCATCGCCACCGCCCTGCGCGAACGGGGCGCCCTGATCAAGGTCAGCGACCTGGACGAGGCCGCCATGATCGCCAATCATATCGCCCCCGAGCATCTGGAGCTTTCAGTGGAAGACCCGCGGGAATACGCGCGCAAGATCAAACATGCCGGGGCCATCTTCATGGGCCGCTACACCTCCGAGCCCCTGGGAGACTACTGCGCGGGACCCAACCATGTCCTGCCCACCTCGCGCACGGCGCGCTTCAGCTCACCCCTGGGCGTGTATGACTTCCAGAAGCGCAGCAGCCTCATCATGGTGTCCGAGGACGGCGCGGATACCCTGGGGCGTACTGCCTCCACCCTGGCAAGGGGCGAAGGCCTGACCGCCCACGCCCGCTCCGCCGAGTACCGCTTCAAGCCGTGAGTACGGCGGATCTCGTCCAGCGCTGGGTGCGGCCGGAGATCCAGGCTCTGTCCGCCTACCATGTGCCACCGGCCCAGGGGCTGATCAAGCTCGACGCCATGGAGAACCCCTGGACCTGGCCGGCCCGGATGAAGGCCGCCTGGCTGGAGCGCCTGAACAGGGTGGACGTGAACCGTTATCCCGACCCCCGGGCCGAGGCCCTGGCGCAGCAGCTGCGTCAGACCATGGATGTGCCCGGGGACATGGAATTGCTGCTGGGCAACGGCTCGGACGAAATCATCCAGATGCTGGCCCTGGCCCTGCGCGGCGAGGGGCGCAGTATTCTCTCCGTGGAGCCCGGCTTCGTCATGTACCGCATGATCGCCCTGTGGTGTGGCATGGATTATGTGGGCGTGCCCCTGCGGGCTGAGGATTTCTCCCTGGACATGCCCGCCCTGCGCCAGGCCCTGGAAGAACACCAGCCGGCCCTGGTGTTTCTTGCCTGTCCCAACAACCCCACGGGCAATCTGTACGCTGAAGCAGACATCATCGAGGTGCTGGAGAAGACCCCGGGTCTGGTGGTGGTGGACGAGGCCTACGCCCCCTTCACCGATCACAGCTTCATGTCCCGCCTGGGACAGTACGACAACCTGCTGGTGATGCGCACCGTGTCCAAGCTGGGCCTGGCGGGCCTGCGCCTGGGCCTGCTGGCGGGGCCCTCCGCCTGGCTGCGGGAAATCGACAAGGTGCGCATGCCCTACAACATCAATGTCCTCACCCAGGAAAGCGCCCGTTTCGCCCTGGAGCACCATCAGGTGCTGGATGAACAGACGGTCCATATCCGCCAGGAACGGATGCGGATGCTGGAAACCCTGGCCGCCATGCCCGGCCTGAGGGTCTGGCCTTCCGAAGCCAATTTTCTGCTGGTGCGCATTCCCGGGCAGGCCGCGGCCCTGTTCGATCATCTGCTCACCAACGGCGTGCTGGTGAAGAAGCTCCACGGCAGCCATCCCCTGCTGGAAGACTGCCTGCGCTTCACCATCGGCAAGCCGGAGGAAAACGACCGACTGCTGGAACTGGTGGAGGGCTTTGCCCATGGCTGAACGCGGCCGTTTTCCCGTCCTCTACTGGGCAAGCATCATTCTGCTGTTGCTCATGCTGGCCTTCACCGGCTGGTGGTGGTACCGCAGCACCATCGGTTCCTGCGACAACCTGCTGGACGATCCCGTGACCCGCGCCTATGTGCAACATCAGTGGCAGGAAGGACGCATCATGGTGTTGCTGCGCAATGCCGAGCAGTGCCTGGAGGAGAACGGGCGGACCTGCGGGGAAGGGCTCACGGACAAGGGCCAGGCGGACGCAAAGATACTGGGGGAGGGCATGAGGGGGCTGCTTTCCGGCGATTTCAGGCTCTACAGCAGCAGGCTGGACCGGGCCAGGGCCACGGCCCGCCTGGCTTTCGGCCGGGAGCCGGAAGTGGTTTCCTGGCTGCGGGAAGACTGCAAGGAGGATCTGCAACAGCAGTTGCAGCAGCCTCGTCAGGGTAACGAGGTGATGGTTACCCACAGCAGCTGCCTTGGGGTGTTGAAGGGTGCCAGGGGTGAGCCCCTGATTCCTTTCAAGCCGGCGGGTCGGGAAGACTATGGCCTGGCGGTGTTCCTGGAACGGCGGGAAGGCGGTGGTCAGCCCAAGGTACTGGCCTGCGCCTGGCCGGAGGACTGGGCGGAAGCACGGCATGACTGAGGCTTTCCGGCAGTATCACCTGTTTCGTCAGTCTCGCGTGGCGAATATCCGCTGGATGTGGGAAGAAGCAACACCGTTCAGCTTCGTAGGAATGGCCGCAGTTGCCGGTCCTGCCAGGGCGCCAGCAGGGTTACGGCAAGAATGCCGCCGATGAGGGCCATGAACATATCCGACTGGGTGTCCCAGACATAGCCCTGGGTGCCGAGAAAGGCGGTGGCCTCCCCGCCGCTGAAAATGGCCACCCACCATTCGATGAGTTCATAGAAGGCGCTGAGGGCCAGCACGAAGCAGACCGTGAAGAAACGGGTCCAGATTCTGCCGTTGATCACGCGCAGACGGATCAGCAATTCCCTGGCGATCACCGCCGGTATGAGCCCCTGGGCCAGATGACCGAGCTTGTCATAATTGTTGCGCTGGCCATCGCTGAGGTCCCGAATCCAGTCGAACAGAGGGACTTCCGCGTAGGTGTAGTGGCCGCCTACCATGAGAATGATGCAGTGAATCAGGATCAGCCAGTAGCTGAGGCGGGTGAGGGGGAAGGTCTTCCAGGTGAGCACCAGCGCCGCCAGCCCCATGAGGGCGGGGGCCACTTCCAGAAACCAGGTGAAGCGGTCTTTGGGGGCAATGCCCGACCAGCCGAGTACCAGGGCATAGATGGCCAGCCAGATGATGGTTTCCTTCGTGGTGGGGCGGGGAAGGGAGGTCATTCCACGTTCACGGGACGTTCCGCCACGGTCAGTTCCACATCCATGTTTTTGCTGCCCCGCAGGATGCGCAAATCCAGGTTGGTGCCGGGCGGTGTCACGGCCATGGCATTCATCACTTCCTGGGCATTCTTGACGGGTTTGCCGTTGATGCGCTGAATGATGTCACCGGGCTGGATGCCTGCCTGGTCGGCGGGGCCGCCTTCGAGAATGCCGGACAGCAGCACGCCTTTGGTATTTTCCGGCAACCCCATGGAAGCTGCCATGGTGGGAGTCAGATCGCCACCGCTGGCGCCTATCCAGCCGCGAATCACCCGGCCATGCTTGAGGATCTGTTCCATGACCTGGCGCGCCAGGTTGATGGGAATGGCGAAGCCAATACCGTGGGAGCCACCGCTGCTGGAGAGGATGGCGGTGTTGATGCCGATGACCTCCCCCCGTGCGTTGATCAGGGCGCCGCCGGAATTGCCCAGATTGATGGCGGCGTCTGTCTGGATGAAATCCTCGAAGGTGGCCAGACCCAAGCCCTCACGCCCCGTAGCGCTGATGATGCCCTGGGTGACGGTCTTGCCCACGCCAAAAGGATTGCCTATGGCCAGGGCGATGTCTCCCACCCGCAGGCTGGCGGAATTGCCCAGGCGGGCCGGGGGCAGATCCTTGCCGGCGGCCTGGATCACGGCCAGATCGGTGTCCGGGTCCGTGCCGACGATACGCGCAGGCACCCGTGGCTGACCTTCCGCGCCGATGAAGATGTCGTCGGCATCCTTGATGACGTGATTGCTGGTGAGAATGTAACCGTTGGTGTCCACCACCACGCCAGAGCCCAGATTGTTCCTGCGCTGCAGCTTGGGTTTCCCCCGGGGATCGCCGAAATAGCGCTGCACCAGGGGATTCCGGAACAAGGGGTCGCCTTCCTGCCGGGTGATCTTGCTGGTGTAGATGTTGACCACCGAAGGTTCCGCCAGAGCCACGGCATCGGCCCAGCCATTGTTGGCCCATAACGTCGCGCCGTTTCCTCCGGGGCTTCTTTCCTGCTGCAGCATCCCCGGCCAGAAAGCCAGCACCACCACAGCCGTGATGATGCCCGCGGCCGCGGAGGTAAACATGAAGGTGATGAGACGCTGGAAATTCATGACCAAGGCATTCTAACATGAGCCTTTTTTCCCGGAGCCATCATGCCTTCTCTTGAAGAAATCATCGACTATTGCGATACCCGCCTGAACATTTCGGCGTTTGATGATTACTGCCCCAACGGGCTTCAGGTGGAGGCGGGCAGGGATGTTCAGCGTATCGTCACCGGCGTCACCGCCAGTCTGGCGCTGGTGGAGGCTGCCAGGGAGGCTGGTGCCGATCTGCTGTTGGTGCATCACGGCTATTTCTGGAAAGGGGAGTCCCAGGTTCTGACCGGGATGAAGGGACGGCGGGTGCGGGAGCTGTTTGCCGCGGGCCTGAGCATGGCGGCCTATCATCTGCCTCTGGATGTCCATCTGCAACTGGGCAACAATGCCCGTCTGGGCCAGTTGCTGGATTTTTCGGGAGCCGCGCCTGTGCATGCTGACGGGCTGCTCTGGGGCTGCGAACTCCCGCAGGCCCTGGAGGCTGGCCGCCTGCAGCAGCGCCTGGAACGGCTCACCGGCAGGAAGCCGCTGTTGCTGTCTGGCGGGGATCACCTCATCCGCCGCGTGGCCTGGTGCACCGGCGCGGCGCAGTCCTGGCTGGACAAGGCCGCAGACCAGGGATTCGACGCCTATATCACGGGAGAGGTGTCGGAAGCGAGTTACCACATCGCGCGGGAAAGACACATCCATTTCCTGGCGGCCGGCCACCATGCCACCGAGCGTTATGGCATCCAGGCCCTGGGGGAGGAACTGAGCCGACATTTCGGCGTGGAGCACAGCTTTGTCGACCAGTCCAATCCTGTGTGAAAGGATGAACAGCATATGTCCGTGTTCACCAGGGAAAAATCATCACCGATGCTTCTCAGCTGCTGCAGGTTATTCAACTCCTCAAGAAAATAAAACGGCTTCCAACCTTGACCAAGGGGTTGATATGGGTGAGAATTCAAAGTTATCTTCAGAATGGAAAATTAGCATATTCTGAAACGCTGTGGAGCAGTTTCCACGGGACAAATTCCTGAACTTTTCACTAGCTACTGGGGGATTCCATCCATGAGCTCACAAGGCGTGGACCTCAAAAAACGCCGCATGTTGATTACAGTTACTGCTGGCATCGGTGCGGTTGGCGCGGGCTTTGCCCTCGTTCCTTTTATCAGCTACTGGCAGCCCAGCGCCCGTGCCAAGGCTCTGGGCGCACCGGAAGAGGCTGACATCAGCAAGATCGAGCCAGGGGCGCTGTTGCGCGTCAAATGGCGTGGCAAAGTCTGCTGGATCGTCCGCCGTACTGAAGAAACGCTGAAGAATCTCAAGGAGAACACTGCTCATCTGGCAGATCCCGATTCCGAGGTTCCCCAGCAGCCCGAGTACTGCAAGAACTGGCACCGTTCCATCAAACCGGAATACCTGATTGCCGTGGGTATCTGTACCCATTTGGGCTGTTCGCCCACTTATCGTCCGGATATCGCCCCGGCAGATCTCGGTCCCGACTGGCAGGGGGGATTCTTCTGTCCCTGTCATGGTTCCAAGTTCGACATGGCCGCCCGGGTATTCAAGGGCGTGCCTGCTCCCACCAACCTGGTGATTCCCCCACATAAGTACCTCAGTGACACAAGGGTGCTGATTGGCGCAGATGATGGAGGTGCGGCATGAGCCTGATGACCTGGATAGACGAGCGTTTCCCCGCCACCAAGGTGTGGAACGAACATCTGGCGCAGTACTATGCGCCCAAGAACTTCAACTTCTGGTATTTCTTCGGTTCCCTGGCCATGCTGGTGTTGGTCAATCAGATCGTGACAGGTATCTGGCTAGCCATGAGCTACAAGCCTGATGCCACCCTGGCCTTTGCTTCCGTCGAATACATCATGCGTGACGTGAACTGGGGCTGGCTGATCCGCTATCTGCACTCCACCGGTGCTTCGGCCTTCTTCATCGTCATCTATCTGCATATGTTCCGGGGGCTGATGTACGGTTCCTATCGCAAGCCGCGAGAACTGCTGTGGATCATTGGCATGATCATCTATGTGGCGATGATGGCCACGGCCTTCTTTGGCTATCTTCTGCCCTGGGGGCAGATGTCTTACTGGGGCGCCCAGGTCATCGTCAACCTGTTCTCCGCCATTCCCGTCATCGGGGACGATCTGTCCATCTGGATTCGTGGTGACTACGTCATTTCCGATGCCACCCTGAACCGCTTCTTCGCCCTGCACTTCCTGCTGCCCTTCGTTCTCGCGGCGCTGGTTTTCGTGCACATCGTGGCCTTGCACAAGGTGGGCTCCAACAACCCGGACGGTATCGAGATCAAGAAAGGTCCCAAGGGCAATCGCTGGAGCGATACGGCGCCTGCCGACGGTATTCCTTTCCATCCCTACTACAGTGTGAAGGATATCGCTGGCGTGGCGGGCTTTTTGATCATCTTCCTGGGGATCGTGTTCTTTGCGCCGGATATGGGGGGGTATTTCCTGGAGGCGCCCAATTTCGAGCCGGCCAACCCCCTGAAGACCCCTGAGCATATTGCACCCGTGTGGTACTTCACGCCTTTCTACGCCATGCTGCGTGCAGTGCCCAGTTTTGCCGGCACCCAGGTCTGGGGCGTGCTGGTCATGGGCGCAGCCATCGTGGTGTTGTTCTTCCTGCCCTGGCTGGACAAGAGTCCGGTGAAATCCATCCGTTACAAAGGCCCCATCTTCAAGGCAATGATCGCCATGTTTGTGGTGGCCTTCGTCATACTGGGGTATCTGGGCATGCAGCCCGCCACGCCGGGCCGCACCCTGCTGGCGCAGGTATGCACCATCCTGTATTTCGTGTTCTTCCTTGGTATGCCGATCTACAGCAAGATTGACAAGACCAAGCCCGTACCAGAGAGGGTGACCAAATGAAAAAACTGATTGCAATCCTTTCTTTGGCGCTGTTGCCCCTCGTTGGTGTTGCCAATGAAGGGCACCATCTGGAATCAGCCAATATTGATTTGACGGATCATGCTGCCATGCAGCGGGGCGCCAAGTATTTCGTGAATTACTGTCAGGGCTGCCACTCTCTCAAATATGTTCGTTATGAGCTGTTTGAAAATTTCGGTCTGACCAAAGAGCAGATTCTGAACAACCTGATGTTTTCCGAAGGGAAGATCGGGGATTTGATCACGACTTCCATGCCTGAAGGCGCTTCCGCCGACTGGTTTGGCACGGCACCGCCGGATCTGACGTTGGAAGCCCGTCTCAGGCATGGTCATGCCGACTGGATCTACACCTATCTGAAGGGCTTTTATGTGGACGAAAGCCGCCCCTTTGGCGTCAACAACGTGGTGTTCCCCAACGTGGGCATGCCCCATGTGCTGATGGAGCTTCAGGGGGTTCAGGAAGCCGTGATAGAAGAAGACGAACATGGCAATAAACATGTCAAGGAGCTGAAACTGGTCAAGCCGGGACGCCTGTCTCCGGAAGAGTATGACCAGCTGGCCCGCGATCTTACCACCTTCCTGACCTATGTGGCGGAGCCCGTGAAACTGGAACGCCAGCACCTGGGGATCTGGGTGATGCTGTTCCTGCTGGTATTCTTCGTGGTGTCCGTGATGCTCAAGAAGGAGTACTGGAAGGACGTGCACTGATCACGATCAACTCCTTCTGACACGCCTCGCTGCGTGACACTGACCCGGAAAGGCGCGCAGTCTGCTATACTGTGCGCCTTTTCCGCATCTGGTGTATTGGCGAACTTCCTCAGGGGTTCCCTGCAGGACTGGGAGCGGCAATGCACACAGGTAGCTTCCATTGGCAACAAGACGATCAATCATGACTCTGTTTTCTGATCCGGCGGATCTGCACAGTCACCGCGTACGGCTGGTGCTGGCGGAAAAGCATGTAACCACAGACATCGTGGATGTCGACCCTCTCAACCTGCCCGAAGATGTCATGGATCTGAACCCCTATGGCACCGCGCCCACCCTGGTGGACCGTGATCTGGCGTTGTTTGATTCCCGTATCATCCTGGAGTACCTGGATGAGCGCTACCCCCATCCGCCGCTGCTGCCGGTGGATCCGGTTTCCCGGGCGACCTTCCGCATGTATATCTACCGGGTGGAAAAGGACTGGTACAGCCGTGTCGATACCATCCTTGCCGGTGGCAAGCCCGCCACCAAAGCGCGCAAGGAACTGAAGGAAAGCCTCATTGCCAGTGCCCCCATCCTGGAGGCCAAACCCTATTTCATGAGCGACGAGTTTTCCATGGTGGATGCGAGCATTGCCCCCCTGCTGTGGCGTCTGCCCTACTTGGGCGTGGAGCTGGAAGGCAAGGCCTCCAATGTCTTCAATGCTTATGCGGCTCGCCTGTTCAAGCGGGAAGCCTTTGCCAAGAGCCTTACCGAGGCCGAGCGGGAGATGCGTCTGTAGCAGCGCTGCGCCATGACTTCCAACCGCCCCTACCTCATACGCGCCATCTGGCAGTGGATCAGCGACAACAACCTCACGCCCTATCTGCTGGTCGATGCCGATGTCAGGGGCGTGGAGATTCCCCGGCAGTTCGTCGAAGACGGACGTATCGTTCTCAATGTCAGCGCCAGCGCGGTCCGTGATTTGGAGCTGGGCAACGACTACATCTCCTTCGGTGCGCGGTTTTCCGGCACACCCATGGATATTCTGATTCCCGTGAATGCCGTACTGGGCATCTACGCAAGGGAAAACGGCCAGGGTATGCTGTTTCCGGAAGACGAGGGTGGAGACGCGCCACCGGAACCCCCCGAGGATCCGACCTCTCCCACGGGTGGGCGGCCCAGCCTGAAGGTGGTGAAATAAGCTACTGCCGGACGTTGTTCGGGAAAGCTCAGGAATGCTCGTCTGAGCGCCGTCGGCGTCGTTCCGGGAAAGGGATGATGTTGTCCTTTTTCCCGGCGGGGACGGGTTCTTCCCTGGCGGGCTGTTCTTCTCGCTTCTGTTCGATGGTATGTCGCCCCTGTATGTGTACCGCTTCCAGCTGGGTGCCAATGAGCAGCACATAGCCGCTCTCGCGCAATCTGCCGTCCACGCTGTAGTCAAAGCGGTACATGCGGCGAAAGCGCAGTCCCGCCGGTGTCCAGCGCAGGCCCACCCGCTGCAGGTAGACGCTGTCATCCAGTAACTGGTATCTTTCCCGCTCGCAGGCGGCGCGGCTGATGCCGACGGCCAACTCACGGGCGCGGGCAGCGTTCATCCAGAAAATGATGATGATTCCCAGCAATATGATGGCGAACAGGGTGGAGATCACGGCATGAGTATCCCGGGGTCCGACAGGCGAAAGGCCTGTGAAAGCTTGCAGGTCTGTACCGGCGATATTACCAGACTGGCGGTGGATGCCATCGTGAATGCGGCAAATACTTCTCTCCTTGGCGGCGGCGGGGTGGACGGCGCCATTCACAGGGCGGCGGGCCCGGAATTGCTTGCCCTGACCCGTACCATGGGGGGCTGTCCCACAGGCGAGGCGCGTATCACGCCGGGTTTCCACCTGCCGGCCAAATGGATCATTCATACCGTTGGGCCCGTGTGGCGAGGCGGCGAGGAAGGAGAGCCGGCGCTATTGCGCAGGGCATATGAGAACAGCCTGAAACTGGCCGCCGAGCAAGGTGTGAAGCGTATTGCCTTTCCTGCCATCAGTACGGGGGTGTATGGCTACCCCCTGCGCCAGGCGACCTTGATCGCGGTGAGTACGGCACTTGAATATGCCCATGATTTCGATGCCATCATCTTTTGCTGTTTCACTGAGGCGGTTGCCGTCCGGTACCGGGCGATCATCGCGGAATTATGCCCATGACATGAAAGCTTGAAACGAATTTCCGGCATTCCGGCGCTGGCGGTGGGAGCGCTGGTATCGGTCTGGCACCAACGCTTCCCCGAGCCAGCCCGAATATTTCACCCGGTTACTGGAAAAATATTCCAGCTTACTGTATTTCATGGAGAATCTTGGAATATTAGCAAAATACAAAATGTTACCGGGCATCGCTGAACGCGCCCTCGCACCGGTCTCGCCGTCCATCTGCGGTATTTGCTCAATCATCAATAGCTTGGGCTATTGATTCAATCGCAAATCCGCACCTGAACGCCGATCCCGGCACGATCATCGCGTTCCCGGGCGAAATATTCGGGCTAGCGACGTGACTCCCACCAGACATAATCAACCAGGGCGTGAGCCAGGGCTCGTCTTGGCCCGTACCAGCAGCCGTAGCGGCAGCGATAACGAGGTTCAGTGCGAACGATGACCACTTTGGTGCGGGGCGGCGCGGGCTTTACGATTACCACCTTGTAGCTACGATGATGCCCATGGGCGAGCGTTGTTGCCGGAACCAGGAACAGGGCGGCCAACAAGGCGGTGGTGATGGTATGTTTGAGTTTCATGCTGTGTCTCCTCTCGTGTCTTGTATCTGAATTGCTGAGAGGTGCGTAATAGTCCGTACCTTGACGGGCGATTCCAAGACGCTCGTCTGTAGGTCGGACTTCAGTCCGACACCCAACGGTGGATTGTCGGGCTGAAGCCCGATCTACAGTCATAACGTGGCTTCGCGTTATGACACATGGTTGGTCAGGGCTGGTTTGCACATACTTAATTAACCCGGCACCAATATAGGTGATGCTCAGGGCTTCAAGCCTGCCCCGGAGCAAGGCATCGCTTGAAGTCAATGGTTGCTCCATTGGCAAAAGCGATAACGCCGGTCCGGGGCAGGCTTGAAGCCCCAACTCATTGATATTAAAGGCTGGCCGTGATGCACTGTCCGCCAGTCTGCGTTATCAGGTCTTGCTGTAGAATGACTACAGCGGCGACCTGATGCCTTGCTGGCGAACAGTGCATCACGGCTGAGCGTCATCTATATTGGTGCCGGGTTAATAATAACGCCAAGACATGAAGGAGGTTGACCGTTCAGCGCCTGTCCTGCAGCCTGTCCAGCCGCAGGCGCTGGCGCTCGTCGAACAGGCGCTTGCTTCCCGCCCATACGGCGGTGAGGCTGCCCAGGCCGGAGCCCGCGGCAATGAGGAACAGGATCAGCAGCTGGTACTTGGCGGCTTCCAGGGGCGGGCTGCCCCCGAGAATCTGACCCGTCATCATCCCCGGCAGGCTGACGATGCCGGCCGTGGTCATGGCATTGATGATGGGAATCAGTCCCGAGCGAAGGGCGTCGCGGCGGATGCCGGCGATGGCCTGCTGCCATTCATGGCCCAGCATCAGGCGGGCTTCTATGACATGGCGCTGCTCCCAGGTATTGCGGGTGAGATTGTCCAGGGCAATGGCGATGCCGGACATGGTGTTGCCCAGCAGCATGCCCAGCAGGGGAATCAGGTACTGGGGCTGGTACCAGGGCTTCACCTGGATGACCACCGTCAGGGCCAGCAGGGTGATGGTGAAGGAAGACAGGAACATGGACAGGGTGCCCAGCCCATAGCCCCAGCTGCCGCGGAAGCGCCGCTGCTGGCGGGCCATGACCTCGTAGCCGGCCACCGCCAGCATCACCGCCGTCATGGCAGCGATGAGCCAGAGGCTGGTCTGGGCGAACAGGGTCTTGAGGATCATGCCCAGGATCATCAGCTGCACCGCGCTGCGTGCGGCGGCGACCAGCAGCTGCCGGCCGATGCCCAGGCGTAGCATCCAGGACAGGGCGGCCAGCAGGCAGACCAGGGCGGCGGCGATGCCCAGGTCCCAGGGAGAAAGCAGGATCAGATCCATGTCAGTTCGGCTCCATCTCGAACCGCCCGTTTCTCATGCCCGCCCTGCGCCGCGCCACGCGCGCCAGCTGTTCCGGGTCATGGCTCACCCACAGGGCTCCTGCCCGGGCTTTGCGCAGGTAGTCCCCGATGATCTGTTCAACGATGTTTGTGTTGCCGCTGTCGAGGTTGGCGGTGGGCTCGTCCAGGAGCAGCACCCGGGGCCGGTTGGCCAACAGGCGCGCCAGGGCCAGGCGCTGTTTCTCGCCGCTGGACAACCGTCCCGTCTGCCAGTTCAGTACATCCACGGAAAAACCCAGGGCAGCCAGTATCTCCATGGGCCAGCGCTTTGCATGGGGCGCAATGGTGTCGCTCCACCAGTGGCTTTCCGCGGGTAGCAGCCCGACCCGGCGACGCCATTCGGGGCCACTGAATGATTCCCGAGCTTGGCCTTCCAGCAGCACCTCTCCCCGGTTCACGTCCAGGTCTGCCAAGGCGCGCAGCAACAATGTCTTGCCTGAACCGGAATCCCCATGCAGCCCCAGGATTTCTCCTGGAAAAATCCTCAGCGCTACCTCCCTGATGAAGGTCGTGGATAGATGCCTCGCTTCCAGTAAGGCTGTATCAGCAGGGCACATGGCGGCCGCGGATATTCCAGCAGGATTGCCAGAGCCTGCTAAGCTTGTAATGCGACCGGCACCCCATACCTATAACTGCCGGCGCATTCGAGAACATGAAGGAGGAGCGAACATCATGACTACCGCAAGCACCCTTTCCCCTGAACACATGGCCCCCCCGGCCGATTTCGATGACTGGACCGAGGCCCAGGCCCTGGACATGGCCCGTAAAGAAGGTATCGAACTTACCGATGGTCACTGGGAAGTGATTTATTTTCTGCGTGATCATTGCAAGGAGCATGGCACCTCCTGCACGGCCCGTCACGTGATCAAGGCGCTGGCCGAGCGTTTCGAGGACAGGGGTGGCAAGCGCTATCTTTATTCCCTGTTTCCTCATGGTCCGGTGTACCAGGCCAGCAGGCTGGCGGGACTGCCCCTGCCGCCCAGTACCCTGGATCTTTCTTTTGGCAGCGTGCATTGATCAGGCCTTGCGCCTGAACAACAGATCCCAGACCCCGTGCCCCAGGCGCCGGCCCCGTTGCTCGAATTTGGTGACGGGGCGGGTGTCCGGGCGCGGGCTGTAGTTGCCGGCACCGGCGATGTTCTCGAACAGGTCTTCCCTGTCCGAGAACAGGCGCATGATCTGTTCAGCGTAATCTTCCCAGTCCGTCGCGGCGTGGAACAGGCCGCCGGGGGCGATGAGCCGGCCCATGAGCGCCACGAAGGCCGGGCGCACGATGCGCCGCTTGTGGTGCTTCTTCTTGTGCCAGGGGTCGGGAAAGAACAGCTGCACGCCCTCCAGGGAGGCGTCCGTCAGGGACTGCTCCAGCACTTCCATGGCGTCGTGGCGCATGACCCGCACATTAGAGATGCCTTCTTCGCCCAGCTTGAGCAGCAAATGGCCCACCCCGGGGGTGTGGACCTCGATGCCCAGGAAGTTGCGTTCGGGAAAGTCCCGGGCCATTTGCACCAGGGACTCACCATTGCCGAAGCCGATTTCCAGCCATACCGGGCGGTTATTGCCGAACAGGGCGGGAAGATCAAGCACCTCGTCCGGGGTGAAATCCACGCCGAATTCCGGCCACCAGCGCTCGAAAGCCTTTTTCTGGCCCGGGGTGAAGCGCCCCGTGCGCAGCACATAGCTGCGGATGGGGCGATGCCTGTTCCCATCCACCGTCAGAAGAACAGGCCTTCCAGGGGCGAGGAGGCGGAGGCGAAGCGTTTGGCCTGCATACGGCCCGCCAGGTAGGCTTCGCGGCCGGCCTGGATGGCTTTTTTCATGGCCGAGGCCATGAGCACAGGCTTCTGCGCCGCGGCGATGGCGGTGTTCATGAGCACCCCGTCACAGCCAAGCTCCATGGCCACGGCGGCGTCGGAAGCAGTGCCTACGCCAGCATCCACCAGAATGGGCACCTTGGCGTTCTCCACGATGGTGCGGATGTTCAGGGGGTTGCGTATGCCCAGGCCAGAGCCGATGGGCGCCGCCAGGGGCATGACGGCGGCGCAGCCCATGTCTTCCAGCTCCCGGGCGATGATAGGGTCGTCATTGGTATAGACCATGACGTCGAAACCATCCTTGATGAGTTCCTCGGCGGCTTTCAGAGTGGCCATGACATCGGGGAACAGGGTTTTTTCATCTCCCAATACCTCCAGTTTCACCAGGTTGTGGCCGTCCAGCAGCTCCCGGGCCAGCTTGCAGGTGCGTACGGCCGTCTTCTGGTCGTAGCAACCGGCGGTATTGGGCAGGATGGTGTATTTGTCGGGGGGCAGCACGTCCAGGATATTGGGCTCGTCGCTGTTCTGGCCCATGTTGCTGCGGCGCACGGCGATGGTGACGATCTGGGCGCCGGAGGCCTCGATGGCGGCCCGGGTTTCGTCCATGTCCTTGTATTTGCCGGTGCCCACCAGCAGGCGCGAGGAAAACTCGCGTCCGGCGACGCTGAAAGTATCTGTGTTCTCTGACATTGGAATTACTGCTCGGATGACTGAAGAATAGGGGCAAATCTTACCATCAGCCACCGCCGATGGCCTGCACGATTTCCACGCTGTCGCCTGCCTTCAGGTGATA
This sequence comes from Sedimenticola sp., assembly GCA_027026755.1. GTDB lineage: Bacteria > Pseudomonadota > Gammaproteobacteria > Chromatiales > Chromatiaceae > Thiolapillus. Next base: position 14,571 of record JALVNE010000304.1, read on the forward strand.
ACCGTCGTGCTCGCTGCGGGGCACCAGTTCCTCGTTCACTTCCACGGCGTAACGGCTGCCTTCCAGGTGCATGCGGCGCACGATGTCGCCCAGGGTGGCGTTGTCGTCAACCGGGGTGGTTTCGCCATTCAGTTGGATATTCATGGGTTTAGGAAATTTTCGGGTTAAAACCAGATTCATTTTACACTAAACTTGACGATTCTTTCGGCAAGGGGGCCATTGATGAAGCAATTTCACGAAAACATCATTTCTACCGAAGAGGCCGCCACCCTGGACGGTCTGTTCGCCCGTCGTCTGCACCGTTCACCCGAAGGCCTGGCCTACCAGTACCATGACCGGGCCAGCAAGGCGTGGAAGCGTTACACCTGGGGGTCTATGGCAGCCCAGATCGCCCGCTGGCAGCAGGCCCTGGCCGGTGAAGACCTGCGTGCCGAGGACCGGGTGGCGGTGCTGCTGCGCAACTGTCCCGAGTGGGTGATGTGGGATCAGGCGGCTCTCAGCCTGGGACTGGTCACTGTGCCCCTGTACACCGATGACCGGCCCGACAATATTGCTTACATCCTGGAAGAAGCCGGCGTGAAGGTGCTGCTGGTACAGGATGCCGGGCGCTGGAAACGGCTGGCGCCGGTGCTGCCCGAGGAAGGGGATGGCCCCCTGAAACGCGTGGTGCTGCTCGATGGCGGCAAGGAAGCGGAAAAATTTGCCCGTAACGACGAACGCATCCGCCTGGCCCGGGACTGGCTGCCGGAAGACGGTGGGGAACTGCAGGTGCGCAAGGGCGCCGATCCCCATGCCCTGGCCTCCATCGTTTATACCTCCGGTACTACTGGACGCCCCAAGGGGGTCATGCTCAGCCACCACAACATGCTGTCGGTGGCCCATGGCGGCCTGACCCTGCTGGATTGTTACGAAGAAGACATATTCCTTTCCTTCCTGCCCCTGTCTCATACCCTGGAGAGGACGGCGGGCTATTACCTGCCCATCATGGCCGGTGCCAGCGTGGCCTATGCACGTTCCGTGGCCCAGCTGGGGGACGACCTGCTGAAGATCCGTCCCACGGTACTCATCGCCGTGCCCCGTATTTTCGAGCGGGTGTATGGCAGAATCAAAGATCAACTGAAAAAGAAGCCAGCCATCGCCCGCAAACTGTTCGACATGGCCGTGGACGTGGGCTGGGCGCGTTTCCTGCGCCAGCAGGGCCGGGGCCGCTGGTCGCCCAAGTTTCTGCTCTGGCCGCTTCTCAACAAGCTGGTGGCAAGTAATGTCGTGGCCAGGATGGGCGGACGTTTGCGCGCGGCGGTGAGCGGCGGCGCGCCCTTGTCGCCGGATATCGCCAAGGTTTTCATCGGCCTGGGTATTCCCATCGTTCAGGGCTATGGCCTCACGGAAACCAGTCCGGTGATCAGCGTGAATCCCATGGAAGACAACCTGCCAGCCAGCGTGGGCATTCCCATTCGCGGCACCGAAGTGAAGATCGGTGAGAACGATGAACTGCTGGTGCGTGGTCCCGGGGTCATGCTGGGTTACTGGAACAATCACAAGGCCACGACCGAAACCATCGACCCCGACGGTTGGCTGCACACGGGGGACCAGGCCAAGATCGAAGACGGGCATATCTACATCACCGGCCGGCTCAAGGATATCCTGGTGTTGTCCAACGGCGAGAAGATTCCGCCGGCGGACATGGAAATGGCCATCGCCCTGGACCCGCTCATCGAGCAGGTCATGGTGATTGGCGAGGGTCGCCCGTATCTCACGGCTCTGGTGGTGCTCAACGAGGACAACTGGCCGGCCCTGGCGAAGGAACATGGCCTGGACCCCGCTGATCCCGCCAGCCTGGAGGACAAGAAGTTGCATGGCACAATCCTGAGGCGCATCAGGGCCGCCCTCAAGGATTTTCCCGGCTATGCCAAGATTCGCCAAGTACGCCTGCTGCTGGAGCCCTGGACCATCGAGGACGGCCTGATCACGCCCACTCTCAAGGTCAAGCGGCCCAAGGTTTTGGAACGCTATGCCGATCTGGTGGAATCCATGTATTCAGGGGGGCCAACCAGCTGAATTGAGCGTATAATGGCAACCAGGCGGGTATCGTATATCGGTATTACCCCAGCTTCCCAAGCTGGTGAGGCGGGTTCGACTCCCGCTACCCGCTCCATTTTCTCAATTGACATCAGCGGTCACACCTTGTATGGTGGCCGCCCTGTTTTGGCTAGGTAGCTCAGTTGGTTAGAGCACAGCACTCATAATGCTGGGGTCGGCAGTTCGAATCTGCCCCTAGCTACCATACAAAACAAGGCTTTACGGCATGATTAGCGGTCATCTCGTAAAGCCTTTTTCTTGTCCGCTACCATTGAATCCGTTATTGGTGTTTTGCTGCCAATGCTTGGTTTCTTGGCGGCGTTGTTGCTGTCATATTTTCCAGCTTTACTGGGACTTGGCAGGGTTGCCTCGCGGGCATCCAGTCCTATCTGCCATCTGGCGAGTCATGCTTCTTCCACCACGGAGACAGGGCGGTCTTGCCTTTTGTTATCAATTGGTTAGATGCTTCAAACAGGGCGCGTCTCGGCGTGGCCTACAGGGATGTAGGTCAGGGGCGTGAGCAGGAGCGGAAGCTTTGCGGCTTTTGACAAGGGCTTGCCACAAGGTGAATCGCGTAGCGAGAGAAGGCCCCCCCTGGGGGGTTGCCTGCAAGCCGCGCCTTGATACGCACCCTGTTTGAAGCACTGAGGGCAACATATTTGGTCGCCGGGTTAATAACCACCATGTTTGGACTGGTTTGCGAGGTCAAATATGGCGGCTGATCATCTTGCTGAATAATAACGTTTGGCGTTATTATTGGTGTGCATTATTGTTTTTTCATGATCAAGAGCTTTCACGACAAGCGCACCGCTGCCCTGTTTCTGGGCAATAAGGTCAAAGGCGTGGACTCTTCCATCCAGGTACGCGCCAGGATGCGCTTGTTACAGATCGACGCGGCGACTTGTCTGGATGATCTGCGCAACCCGCCAAGCAACCGTCTGGAGCGCAAGACGGGCAAGCTGAAGCATCTGCATTGCCTTCGGGTGAACAGCCAGTGGCGCATCTGCTTCGAATGGAAGGCCGGTGACGCGCATGCGGTACGCCTGATCGACTACCACTAGGAGAACGCCATGCTGAATCGAGATGAAATCACGACCGCTGATCTGTCGATGGTAACGACGGGCGAGACGTTGGGCCCGGTGCATCCCGGTGCGCATGTACTGGATTATATCGAGGGCGCGGGCATTACGCAGTACCGGCTGGCCAAGGCAATCCATGTGCCGCCCCGCCGGATCAACGAGATTGTCCACGGCAGGCGCGCGATTACCGCCGACACCGCGATGCGTCTGGGACGCTATTTCCGCACCTCGCCGCAATTCTGGATGAACCTGCAGACGGCTTATGACCTGGCTGTGTTGGAAGCGGAGATCGGAGAGCGGTTGAACGGCGAAATCAAACCGGTGGCGGCATAGTCCCGCACGGACATCCAAAATTTTTCGAGTTGTCCCCTGTCCTCTGGAACGGTTTTCGCGATCGCACTGCAACTTTTTCGAAAACGGCTGGTCTTACGGGCTGTAGGATATGAAACTCCTGCAAGTTTTCGAACCATTACATTTACTCCCTTTGGTAATTATTTGGCCGGCGTACCTGAGTGCGCCGGTCTTTATTTTGGTATCATTCCCCGATTATCCATATCTTTCTGGGGGTTGTATGAAAATCTGGCAGTTTTTTCTGGCCGGCCTGCTGATGTTCCTGGCCGGCGGCGCAATGGCGGAAGAAGCCGCCCTGGACACGGGCGACACGGCCTGGATTCTTACTTCCACCGCTCTGGTGCTGTTCATGACCCTGCCGGGGCTGGCTCTGTTCTACGGCGGCCTGGTGCGCAGCAAGAACGTGCTGTCGGTGCTCATGCAGTGTTTTGCCATTGCCGGTGTCGCTTCCATTCTCTGGCTGATTCTGGGTTACAGCCTGGCCTTCGGCGAGGGCAATGCCTGGATTGGTGATTTCAGCAAGGTGCTCATGGCAGGGGTGGGGCGGGATACGCTTTCCGGCAATATTCCCGAGTCCCTGTTCATGCTGTTCCAGATGACTTTTGCCATCATCACCCCCGCCCTGGTGGTGGGCGGTTTTGCCGAGCGCATGAAGTTTTCTTCCATGCTGCTGTTCAGCGCCCTGTGGCTGATGCTGGTCTATGTGCCTGTGACCCACTGGGTCTGGGGTGGCGGCTGGCTGGGTAAGATGGGCCTCTACGATTTTGCTGGCGGCACCGTGGTGCATATCACTGCTGGTGCGGCGGCCTTGGTGACGGCTCTGGTTCTGGGGCCCAGACGCGGGTTTCCCGATACGCCCATGATGCCACACAATATGACCATGACAGTAACCGGAGCGGGCATGCTCTGGGTGGGCTGGTTCGGATTCAACGGCGGCAGCGCCCTGGCGTCCAACGGGGATGCGGCCATGGCCATGCTGGTGACCCATATATCCGCCGCCACTGGCGCCATGACCTGGATGGCCATCGAATGGAAGAAGTTCGGCAAGCCCAGCGCCCTGGGTGTGGTGACCGGCATGGTGGCGGGCCTGGGCACTATCACCCCGGCATCCGGTTTTGTCGGCCCCGGTGGCGCCCTCATCATTGGCTTGCTGGCGGGGGGCATCTGCTTCACCGCCACCATGACCCTCAAGCAGGTGCTGAAAATCGATGATTCCCTGGACGTGTTTCCCGTGCACGGCGTGGGCGGCATGCTGGGCACCTTGATGGCCGGCGTGTTTTCCGCCACCAGCCTGGGGGTGTTCAGCGGCTATGGTTTCGCTGATGGCATCAGCACCATGGGCGGTCAGGTCTGGGTGCAGTTCGTTGGCGTGCTGGCCACCCTGGTGTTCACCCTGGTGCTTACCTGGGTGATTCTCAAGGTGGTGGCCGCAGTGACGGGCGGCCTGCGCGTGGATGCGGACCAGGAGCAGGAAGGTCTGGACATCGTGCTGCACGAGGAACGCGGTTACGATATTCACTGACGGCTTGCATGCCCAGGCAAAAAGCCGCCTTTGTTGGCGGCTTTTTTGCTGGCAGGATACTGATTTTCCGGGAGGAAGCATTGTCACAACTGAGTCCGGTATTGATTCTTTTGCTGGTCTTTGCCGGTACGGCGCTGTTGTGCCGGCGGTTCATTGCGCCGGATTCCCTGTTCCATGTGCTGGATCATCCGGGAGATCGTTCCCTGCACCACAGGGCCACGCCCAGAAGCGGGGGCGTAGCCATTGTCATTGCCGTTTTGTCGGGCTGGGCTGTGGCGCTGGCGACCGGCGCCCTGGCCCTGAATGAGATGTTGGCCTGGTCCATCGGCGGCGTGATTTTGCTGGCGCTTGTCGGTGCCGTCGATGACCGGTTTGACCTGTCTCCCCTGAAGCGTTTGCTGGCCCAGTTGCTGGCGGCCTTCCTGCTGCTGGGAGCCGGGCTGGTGCCGGAGCGGCTGCAACTGCCCGGCATGGCCCTGCCCCTGCCCTGCTGGCTGGCTTTCGGTTTCACCCTGTTGTTCGTGTTGTGGATGACCAATCTGTACAATTTCATGGATGGCATGGATGGATTTGCGGGGGGCATGGCGGTTGCCGGGTTTGCTGTCATGGCCTGGCTGGGCTGGCGTGGCGGGGACGCGGGCTTTGCCCTGGCGAGCCTGATCGTGGCCTCGGCCTGCGCCGGTTTTCTGCTGTTCAATTTTCCGCCGGCACGTATCTTCATGGGGGATGCGGGCTCCCCGGTGCTGGGTTATCTCGCCGCGGCTTTCATGCTCCAGGCGGACCGGGAGAATCTTTTTCCTCTGTGGATCGGTGTGCTGATATTCTCTCCCTTCATCGTGGACGCCACCTATACCCTGCTGCGGCGCCTGCTCGCGGGCAAGAAGGTCTGGCAGGCTCATCGGGAACATGTCTATCAGCGACTGGTGCAGTGCGGCTGGAGTCACAGGCGCACGGTATCCTGGAGTTATCTGCTGATGCTGGCGGCTGGTGGATCTGCCGTCATGGCACTGAATCTGAAACCGGCTGTCCAATGGAGCATCCTGCTGTGCTGGATACTCGGATATCTGGCCATCATCCTGCTCACTGGCCGAAAGGAACGACGACACCGATGAAAAAGCTGGCGGACAGGCTCCTCAACCGGGGCATGGCGTTTCTGCATGATCTGCTGATGATTCCCCTGGCCTGGCTGGGGGCCTATGTGCTGCGTTTCAACCTGGAAGCCGTGCCCGACTGGTTCTGGGAACAGGCCCTGAACAGCCTGCTGGTGGTGATCCCGGTGCAGGCGGCGGTGTTCTGGCTGTTCGGCCTGTATCGGGGCGTATGGCGCTTTGCCTCCCTGCCGGACATGATGCGCATCGGCAAGGCGGTGGTCAGTGGCCTGCTGATCATCACCCTGCTGTTATGGCTGACCCGGGATTTCAGCGGCGTGCCGCGCTCGGTGCCCGTGCTTTACGGCGTCCTGCTGATGATCTTCCTGAGCCTGCCGCGCATGGTGTACCGTATCATCAAGGATCAGGGCAGTCGCAGCGCCAGCGCCGAACGGGTGCTCATCGTGGGGGCGGGAAGCGCTGGAGAGATGCTGGTGCGGGATCTCCTGCGCGATCCCCAGCGGGCCTACCTGCCCCTGGCCTTCGTGGATGATGATCCTGCCAAGCGGGGCCGGGAGATCCACGGCGTGCGTGTCATGGGTGATTGCAGCAAGCTGCCGCGCATTGCCCGCAAGCTGGCGGCGGACCTGGTGATGCTGGCCGTGCCCTCGGCGGACAAGGAACAGATGCAGCGCATCATCGCCCAGGTGGAGGAAACCGGCCTGCCGTTCCGCACCGTGCCTCCGCTCAAGGAGCTCATGTCCGGCAACGTGAAAGTGGATCAGCTGCGCGAGGTGTCCATCGAGGATCTGCTGGGGCGGGACCCGGTGGCCCTGGACTGGCAGGCCATACGCGGGGGCCTGGCGGGCAAGTCCGCCCTGGTGACCGGCGCCGGCGGTTCCATCGGCTCGGAACTTTGCCGCCAACTGGCGGGGCTGCCGGTGAGCAGTCTGGTGCTGGTGGAGAACAGCGAGTTCAACCTGTTCAACATGGAAAGGGAACTGCGCGAGCAGCATCCGGAGCTGCGGGTATATCCCCACCTGGCGGATGTGACCGACAGCCGGGTGATGGACCTGGTGTTCGAAAAATATCGGCCCCAGGTGGTGTTCCACGCGGCGGCCTACAAGCATGTTCCCATGCTGGAGCGGCAGTTGCGCGAGGCCATGCGCAACAACGTGCTGGGGACGCGCAATGTCGCCCTGGCGGCGGATCGCTGGGAGGCGGAGGAGTTTGTGCTCATTTCCACGGACAAGGCAGTGAATCCCGCCAATGTCATGGGCGCCAGCAAGCGCGCGGCGGAGATCTACTGCCAGAACCTGAACGACCGTTCCGCCACCAGCTTCATCACCGTGCGTTTCGGCAATGTGCTGGGCTCCACGGGCAGCGTGGTGCCTTTGTTCAAGGAACAGATCAAGAAGGGCGGGCCGGTGCGCGTGACCCATCCGGATATCGAGCGCTATTTCATGACCACCCGGGAAGCCTGCCAGCTCATCATGCAGGCCAGCGTGCTGGGGCAGGGCGGAGAGATCTTCGTCTTGGACATGGGGCAGCCCGTGCGCATCCAGTACCTGGCGGAACAGCTCATCCGTCTGTCGGGAAAGAAACCCAGCGAGGATATTGCGATAGAATATACAGGGTTGCGACCGGGAGAAAAACTCTACGAGGAACTGTTCCACGAACAGGAATCCCTGCAGCCCACGGCTCATGAGAAGATTCTCCAGGCCCGTTGCCGTCCCGTGGCATGGGAAGCGCTGAGCGCCATCATGGAAGATATCGAGACGGCCTGCGCCACCCATGATTGTGATAGCCTGAGCGAATTGCTGACCCGGCTGGTGCCGGAACGAACCGACCGTGATGGCGGCGGAAATTGTGTCTTGCAGGACAGAGAATGAATACAGAGCAGACAGACATCCTCGAGGACTCCCTGGCGACCATGGGCGTCGATGAACGCATGGCGCTGGCCCTGGAGGCTGCGGGCAAGCTGAGCGCTCAGGACTATGCCCGGGCCGCTCACCTGGCGGCAGAAGGTGGCGTGTCCGTGTGGAACATGGTGCACAAGCTGGGCCTGGTGTCCGAACGGGATCTGGCGGATGCCTTCTGCCGGGAGATGGGGCTGAAATTCGTCGCCGCGGAGGATTTCCCCGACGTGGCCCTGTTCGAGGACGCCGTGTCCCAGCGCTTCCTCAAGGAATCCCGGGTGCTGCCCCTGTACCTGGAGGACGACCGTCTCTACCTGGCCATGGCGGATCCTGGCGACGACTTCGCCATCAGCGCCATGGAAGCCGCCAGCGGCCATAAGGTGCAGCCCGTGGTTGCCCTGCCGGCCGACATCGACAACGCCATCGAAAAACTCTATGGCGCCGGGCGTTCTGCCATGGGCGAGATCGTCGAGGGCCTGGGCGAGGGCGATGAGGCCGAAGCCGACGTCGAGACTCTCAAAGACCTGGCTTCCGAAGCGCCGGTCATCCGCTTGGTGAATCTCATCGTGCAGCGGGCGGTGGAGTCCCGGGCCTCGGACATACACGTGGAGCCCTTCGAAGGCCAGCTCAAGGTGCGCTACCGCATCGACGGCGTGCTCACCGAGAGCGAAGCCCCGCCCGCCCATTCGACGGCGGCCATCATCTCGCGCATCAAGCTCATGGCCAAGCTCAACATCGCCGAGCGCCGCCTGCCCCAGGATGGGCGCATCAGCCTGCGGGTGCAGGGCAAGGAGCTGGACCTGCGGGTATCCACGGTGCCCACCATGTTTGGCGAGAGCGTGGTCATCCGCCTGCTGGACAAGGAAAGCGTGAAATTCGATTTCGGCGCCCTGGGTTTCGACGGCGAGCCTCTGAGGCGCTTCAAGCATATTCTGGACATGCCCCATGGTATCGTGCTGGTCACAGGCCCCACGGGCAGCGGCAAGTCCACCACCTTGTACACGGCCCTGAGCCGCCTGAACACCGCCGAGAAAAAGATCATCACCGTGGAAGACCCGGTGGAATACCAGATTGCCGGCATCAACCAGATCCAGGTCAAGCCCCAGATCGACCTGACCTTTTCCGCCGCCCTGCGGGCCATCGTGCGCCAGGACCCGGACATCATCATGGTGGGGGAGATGCGGGATCTGGAAACGGCGCGTATCGCCGTGCAGTCCGCCCTCACCGGGCACCTGGTGTTGTCCACGCTGCATACCAATGACGCGGCCGGCGGCATCACCCGGCTGCTGGACATGGGGGTGGAAGACTATCTCATCACCTCCACGGTGAATGGCATTCTTGCCCAGCGTTTGGTGCGCCGCCTGTGTCAGCACTGCCGGGAGGCCTATGAGCCCCTGCCGGAGCTGGTCGAGGAGCTGGCCCTGGATCGTTATGCCGACGAGGAGGGCAAGCTGGTGCTCTATCATCCCGTGGGCTGTGACCACTGCGGCGGCAGCGGCTACTATGGCCGTTTGTCCCTGACGGAGGTGCTGGTGATGAACGACGAGATCCGCCGCCTGGTGATGCGCCACGCCAATGCCGGGGAGATCCAGGAGGCGGCCATCGATGACGGCATGGATACCCTGCGCCAGGATGGCCTGCGCAAGTCCGTGGCCGGCCTGACCACCCTGGAAGAAGTGGCCCGGGTGGCGGAAGACTGATGGCCCAGTTCAGTTACAAGGCGGTGCGCGCCAACGGCGAGGTGGTGGAAGGCGAGATGGAGGCTCCCGACGAAGCCTCCCTGGTGAGCCAGTTGCAGGCCGACGGCCTCATGCCTATTCGCACCGGCCGGGCGGGCAGCGGCCTCAAGGGCCTTTTCCGCAGCCGCAAGCCCAGGGTGGATCAGGAGGAGATCCTGCACTTCACCCGGGAAGTGGCCACCCTCCTGGAAGCGGGCTTGACCCTGGACAGGGCCTTGCAGATACTCGCGGATCTGTCCGACGATGAAGCCCTGGTGCGCATGATCGAAAGCATACGCGAGAAGGTGCAGGGCGGCGCCACCCTGTCCTCCGCTTTGGAGGCCCAGGGCAAGATCTTCAGCCCCCTGTACATCAGCATGGTGAAGGCTGGCGAGGCCGGTGGGGTGTTGCACAATGTGCTGGAAAAGCTGGCCGAGTACCTGGAGCGCTCCCAGGAACTGCGCGAAAGCGTGCGCTCCGCCCTGACTTATCCCACCATACTGCTGGTGGTGGCGGGCCTTTCCGTCATTGGCCTGCTGGTGGGCGTGGTGCCCCAGTTCAGCCAGATGTTCGCCGACATGGGCAAGAGCCTGCCCCTGCCCACTCAGATCGTGGTGGCCATAGGTGACACCCTGACCCATTACTGGTGGATGATACTTTCCGGCCTGTTGCTGTTTGCCGCTTTTGCCAGCCAGCATTTCGCCAAGCCGGACGTGAAGGCCAGGTGGGATGCCCGCCTGTTGCGCTGGCCTCTGCTGGGAGATTTGATCGCCAAGGTGGAAACCGCCCGTCTGACCCGCACCCTGGCCATCCTGTTGCACAACGGTTTGCCCCTGCTGGCGGCACTAAATCTGGTCAAGGATGTCATAAACAACACAGAGATCAAGGCCAGCATCAGTGATGCGGCGGACAGTCTGAAACGAGGCAAGGGCCTGGCAGACCCCCTCATCGAGGATGGGGTGTTACCGCCTCTGGCCCTGCAGATGATCAAGGTGGGCGAGGAGTCCGGTGATCTCGAGCCCATGCTCAACAAGGTGGCGGACGTGTTCGACAATGAAGTGCGTAACAGTGTGAAGCGGCTGCTGACCTTGCTGGAGCCGGCGCTGATCGTGGGTCTGGGCCTGATCGTGGCGGGTATCATTGTCTCCATCATGCTGGCCATACTGGGCGCCAATGATCTGGCCTTGTAATGATGTTGTTATGGAGATCTCGAAAAACCGCCATCCAGGTGTTTTTTCTACGCAAGCCGAAAACGCGGTTTCCGGTTTGCTTTATTGTCGTAGGTTTGCTTGGGTATTGAATAAATGACTTATAGTGAAATATCAAAAATGAGTGTGCTGGAGCGTCTTCAGGTCATGGAAGCCTTATGGGACTCGCTTACTCGTGAACCTGGTGGAATAGAACCGCCAAAATGGCATGAAGAAGTTCTTTCTGAAAGAAAGAAAATGATAGAAAGTGGCAGTGCTGATTTTATATCGCTGGAAGAAATAAAATTGAAGCATGAATAATTGGTATTAAATATATTCAGATATTATCTGAGGCGAAATATGACCTTGAAGATGGAAGGGAATTCTATGATAACCAGGAGCGTGGTGTTGGTGATTATTTCTGGGATTCGCTTCTATCGGACATAGAATCGTTATACATTTATGCGGGAGTGCATTCCAAAGCGTATGGTTATTACCGTATGCCCTCAATGAGGTTTCCGTATTCAATTTATTACGACCTGAATGATGATGTGGCATATATAGTTGCAGTATTACCAGAGCGAAGAAGTCCTGATTGGGTTAGAGGTAAGCTTGGTAATAATAGTTGAATAAGGCACTTCACCGAATTTTGTTGTACAGAAGGAGAAGCACGGAGAATATGAAAATCGATATAAAACGAAACAACGCGGGTTTCACTTTGCTGGAACTGCTGGTGGTGCTCGCCATCCTGGCCATGCTGGCAGGCCTGGTGGGACCCAAGGTGATGCAGCAGTTCGGCAAGGGCAAGCACGACGCGGCAGTGGCGCAGATCGGCAACCTGAAAAGCGCCCTGGAGCTGTACAAACTGGATGCCATGAACTATCCCCAGAGCCTGGATGCCCTGACCAAGGGCGTCAACGGCAACAAGCCCGTGCTGGACAAGTTGCCCAAGGACCCCTGGGGCAATGATTATCAGTACCGTTTCCCCGGCGAGCATGGTGACTATGACATCGTTTCCTATGGTTCCGATGGTCAGCCGGGTGGAGAGGGTGAAGCCCGGGATATCACCAGCTGGGAATAGCAGGGCGTTGAACCACGCCGTTTTTCGACATCCTCACAGCCGGGACGGGGGGTTCACCCTGCTGGAACTGCTGCTGGTACTGGCCCTGGCGGCCATCATGATGGTCCTGGTGCCCATGAAGATTTCCAGCGCCCTGCCGGGCACCCAGCTCAAGTCCGCCGCCAGGGAGCTGGCGGCGGGCCTGCGTTATGCACGCACCCACGCCCTTACTTCGCGGGAGGAAGCCACCCTCGTCCTGGACACGGAGAAGCGCCGCTTCAAGGTCACCGGGCGGGACAAGAGCTACGATATCCCTGCTTCCGTGGACATCAGCATGTTGACCGCCGAGTCCGAGACCCGGGGCGAGCATGTGGGCGCCATCCGCTTCTTTCCCGACGGGGGCTCCACCGGTGGACGCATCACCCTCAGCCATGGTGAACGTGGCTTCGGCGTGGACGTGGACTGGCTCACGGGCAAGGTGCGCATCCTGGACGTGGAGCCGGAAGACTGATGCGCAACCAGCGGGGCTTTTCCCTTCTCGAGGTGCTGGTGGCCTTTGCCATCCTCGGCATGTCGCTGGGTATTCTCTACCAGGCCTTCGGTGGCAGCCTGCGCAACCTGAGCGTGGCAGGTGACTACACCCGCGCCATGATCATTGCCGAGTCCCATCTGGCCGAGGCCGCCAACCGCATGCCTTTGCAGCAGGGAAGCGAGCGCGGAGAGGAGGAAGAGTATCGCTGGCAGCTACAAGTCACGCCCTGGGAAGAGGTCGAGGACCTTCCCAAAACCTTCAGAACCTGGCTGGTGGAAGTAAGGGTCAGCTGGGGCGGTGCGGGGCATTCCCGCCAGTACCATATCAGCACCCTGCGTCTGAGTCACAAATGATGGGCGGGGCTAGGCATTCCTCCACCAGGGCATTGAAAAACGACGTTTTTCAATGCCCTGCCAGGCGTTCGGGTTTTACCCTGCTGGAACTGATCATCTCCCTGGCCCTCATCGGCCTGATGAGCCTGTTGCTGTTCGGCGCCCTGCGTTTTGCGGGCAAGGCCTGGGATGCCAGCGAGAGCCGCCAGGAGCGCGACACCAGCATCAGCATGGTGTGGCAGTATCTTTCCGACCGTTTTGCCGAGGCGCGTTCCCTGAGCAGCCATGTGGAGTCCCAAGGCCAGAATGTGTTCTTCTTCCGGGGCAAGGCCCATGCCGTGGAATTCGTCAGCCCCATGCCTGCCCACCTGGGCAGTGGTGGGCTGTACATCATCCGCCTGCAGCGGGCCCTGGCGGGGGACCGAAAGCAGCTCATCCTGCGGCGCTGGCTCTATCACCCTGAAGTGCTGGCCGGCGCGGCCGGCCTGCCGGAATGGCGCCCCCTGTCCGGCAACGAACTCTACCGCGGCGGCAGGGAAAAACCGGAATTGCGCGCCTGGTACAGCGAATCCGTGTTGGTGGACGACATCGAGGACGTGGATTTCTCCTACTACGGCGTCATGGCCCGGGGTGACGAAACGGCGGACTGGGACAGCGCCTGGGAGGACAGGCCTTACCTGCCGCAGCTGGTGCGCGTCAAACTCCGCGACAGCATGGGCGCCTGGCCAGAAATGACCTTCGAGCTGCCGGCGTTATGAACAGCTTGAATACCGGCCGCCGGCATGGAAGTGAGCAGCGGGGAATAGCCCTGGTGCTGGTGCTGTGGGTGATCGTACTGCTCAGCATCATTGCGGGCGCCATGTCCATGACCCAGCGTACCGGGGTGATGATGACCGGCAACATCCGTCAGGAACGGGAGGCCAGGGCGCTGCTCAATGCCGGGCTCAACTTCATGGCCCTGATGCTGGAACGGCGCGGCCGCCCGGTGGAGGACAACCCCTGGCCGGTGGATGGCCGCCTGCATCCCTTCCCGTTTCGCGGACGGCTGGTCTGGATAGGCGCGGCGCCGGAGGAAGCGCGCATCGACCTCAACCAGGCCAGGGACGAGGTGTTGCTCGGCCTGCTCAGGTCGTCGGGGGTGGACGAAGAGCAGGCCTTGGCCCTGCGCGACGCCATCCTGGACTGGCGTGACAGGGACAACAACAGGCGCGCCGAGGGCGCCGAGGACAGGGACTACCATTCAGACGGTCGCCCCATAGGCGCCCGGGATTCGCGTTTCCTGTCCGTGGAGGAGCTGCAGCAGGTTCGCGGCATGACGTCAGAGATCTACAAAAAACTGGCCAGGGCATTGACCGTGGATGCGCGGCAACGTACAGTCAATCCCGCATTTGCGTCTCGCGAGGTGTTGCTGGCCGTGCCGGGGGTCACTCCCGAGGAGGTGGATGAATACATCGCCCTGCGCCAACAGGCCCGGGAACAGGGATTGCCAGTGCCCATGCCCGCTTTTGGCGGCGCCTTTTTCAAGAACAGCATGGGAACGCGGTTTCGCCTGTTTGCCGAACTGGATCTTGCTGGCGGCGGAAAGGCGCAGGCTGAAATGGTAGTGGATACAAGAAAGAAGACGCGCAAGGGTTATATGTTGTTACAAAAGAAATTTGGCAAGCTGGATTCCCTGGGGCGCGCAGCGCTTCCACAGGAAGAGGGTTGAGCGTGGCCCTGGATCTTTCTGTCACCCAGGCCTTGCGCCAATGGCGCAAACAGATAGTGGACTGCCTGCCGCAGCTCTGGAGGGAGAGCATCTCCTCCCGCATCACCCCTTATGTACTGGAACTGGGCCCGGACAAGGCCCGCCTGCTGCGGGATGACCGCCCTTTGGAGGAAATCCGCATCCTGGATGGGGGTGTGGACGCGGGCACGGCCGCCCGTTTGAAATCCCATGAGTACCCTCTGGTACTGATGCTGCCAAGGTCCTGGGTGTTGAGCAGGACCGTGGTGCTTCCGGCGGCCGCGGCGGAAAACCTGGGACAGGTGCTTGGTTTTGAACTGGACCGGCTCACGCCTTTCACCGCCGACCAGGTCTATTTCGATTACCAGCAACAACCGCGGGAAAGCGGCAGTGACATGCTCACGGTGGATGTGGCCCTGGTGCCGCGCAGGCGCGTGGACGATTGGCTGGACATGCTGCGTACGGCAGGTATCCCCGTGGATGCCATGAGTGCGCCGGATTTGTGGGAGGAGGCCAACCTGCTGCCAGCCCGGATGCGCGCCCGTACGGACTTGAAACGGCTGGTGCTGAGGTCCCTGCCTGCCGTGCTGGTGCTGGTATTGCTGGCTGCGGCCCTGGTGCTGCCTCTTTGGCAGAAGCGCCAGCTGGCCATGTCCATGCAGCAGCAAGAGAACGGGCTGCGCGCCCGGGCGTCCAGAGTGATGAAGATTCGTGAAACCCTGGACAAGGAACTGCGCGCCGTGGAATCGGTCCACGAGCGCTGGCAGTCGTCTCCGCCGGTGCTGGATGTGCTCCAGGTGCTGACCAATCTGCTGCCGGATGATACCTCCTTGCAGCGCATGGAAATCAAGGGCAGTGAACTGGTCATCAACGGCACTTCCGGACAGGCATCTTCTCTCATCGGCCTGTTGCAGAAGGCTCCCGGTTTCGACAATCCCCATTTCCTTTCCCCCGTGACCCAGCAGCGTGGCAAGGAGCTTTTCAATCTTTCGGCGACCATCAGCATGCCGTTTCCCCGTGATTCCGGATCGGAGCACAACCTGGCCAATCCCGAAGACCGTCCGCCTCCGGCGCAGGAGCCTACGGCGGCAGCAAAAGCCCAGGAATCAGGGAAGGCTTCTGCCGGGGATGACGGGAAGGGGAAGCCTGTGCCGGCAGCGGCTTCCGCCACGGCAGCAGCACAGGCCCCGCCGACGGAAGCCGGGAAAGCATCTGCTTCCCGGGCACAGAAGGACAAGCCTTCGGTCATTGCTTTTCCGGAAAGCGTGAACACGCCGCCTTCCATGCCCCATCTGCAGGGCTCGATCGACAGCGGCCATGTCCCGGGCCGGGCGACTTCCGGGGAGGCTCAGTGAACATGAAGCAGCGGGGAGAAAAGCAGCGCTGTGCACTGATTCTCGGAGGGCTGGGGCTGCTCGTGATCCTGGTCCTGGCTCTGGTCATCTATCCGTGGTGGACCAGAATGCAGTTCTATGACAAGGCCGTGGACCAGGCCGCAGACCACATTCAGCGTTACCAGCGCCTCCTGGACAGCGCCCCAGAGCAGCGGAAGAAACTGAAAAATCTCCGACAGCAGTTGAAGAAGCGCAAATACTTCATCAGCGCCGCAAACCCCGAACTGGCGGCGGCCGAACTCCAGAAGCGCGTGAAAACCATAGTCACGGAAGCCAAGGGCAAACTCGTGAGTACGCAGAAAATGGATACCCAGGGGGACGGTTGGATCCGGGAAATAAGAATCAAGGTACGCATGAAAGGGGATGTGGAGGCTCTGGCCAGGGTACTGCATGAACTGGAAGGGCAGTTGCCGCTGGTGAAGGTGGACAATGTGTCCATACGCAGCCGCCGCACAGTGAAGGGACGGCGCAGGAATCGCGTGGAAGGCTATGAGCTGGATGTCAGTTTCGAGCTGGTGGGCTATATGCTCGCTGGAGGGGGCGGAAAATGAACAGGTTTCTGCTCATCATCGCGGCGCTGCTTGCGGCATTTCTCGGATGGCGCTGGTTCAATCCCGTTACGGCGCCTGAGTTGGAGCCGGCGTCGTCCAAAGGGGCAGGGAACGGTGATATCGGCGAACTCCTGGACAACATGAATCTGGCGGCCAGCTTTCCTCCCCTGGCAGCCTATCAGGCCATCAGTGCCCGTCCCCTGTTCTTCAGCCAGCGGCGTCCGCCACCACCCTATGTGCCGGAGAAGGGTGGGGGCAGGAAACCGGGACCGTCGCGCAAGACAGGCAAGCCACGGATACAGCTTTCCGCCATCGTTCGTATTGGCGACCAGGTCTATGCGCTGGTTCGGGGTGGCAGGAACAAGGGTAGCAGGCGCGTGCGCGTCAATGATGATATAGACGGCTGGAAGGTGGTCAGCATCGACGCAGACAGGCTGGTGCTGAACAGTGGCTCGGAAACCGAAACCCTGCTGCTGAGGAACTACAAGCCCGTCAAACCTGTCAAACAGGCGCCGAAGAAAGCCGCCAGGCCTGGAGCGAAAAACCGGAAAGACAAGGGGCGGCGGAGAGCCAAGCCCCCGCCCGCAGAAACTCGCCGCCGTTAGCGAGAACAGCCGTCGATTGTAGTATGGAGCGGTTAAGCCCGACGACAGTCGTCACCAAGGGGCAATGTCGGACTGAAGGCTGACCTGTGAACAGTTGGTGGTCTCATGCCCGGGCGTTGTTTCTGTCGTTGACGGGTATGTGCTACTATTTCGCGCTTATAAATCAGGGAAACAAACATTGAATACATCCGTGATCATCAACAACTGGCGACGGCCAGTCGTTCGTAGCTTCTTTCTGGCGCTGGCGGTGTTGCTGTTGAGCGCGTGTCAGTCGTTTCCTCTGGCCAAGGCCCATCAAAAGCTTACTGCCCCAACGGTGCCAGTGAATGACGCCAAGGGCGTGCTGGATCTGAAGCAGGGAACCGAGCTTTCCGAGAGCATCGCCGGGGGTTCTCCGCAGGAAGGACAGAACGCGCCACAGCCGCTGCAGAACTGGCAGGTTTCGGGTACCGGCAGGTTCATCGATCCTTCAGCGCTGGAAGACAGGGAGAAAGCCGCGGTTCCGACCTTTGGCAACACTCGGGACATAAGCCTCAATTTCGAAAACACCGATGTCCGGGAAGTGGTCAAGATCATCCTCGGTGATACCCTCAAGCTCAATTACATCATCGATCCCGGCGTGCGTGGTGGCGTGAGCATGCAGACCGGCGCGCCGGTATCCCGCAACGATCTCCTGCCCCTGCTGGAAACCCTGCTGCGCATGAACAATGCCACCCTGGTGCAGAAGGGTGGAACCTACCATGTGGTGCCGGTGGCCAAGGCCAACAAGGGGCTGCTGACGCCACAGCTCGCGGACGCGCAGCTGCCTCTGCCTTCCGGTCACAATCTGATCATCCGCCCCCTGAAGAACATCGGCGCCGACGAGATGAGCGAGATTCTCAAGCCCCTGGTCAGGGAAAACAGCATCGTGCGCGTGGACAGCAAGCGGAACCTGCTGATTCTGTCCGGCAACGCCCAGGACATGCGGCAGATGATGGATATCATCGATACTTTCGACGTGAACTGGATCAAGGGTCTGTCCGTCGGCTTCTTCAGTCTGGAGAACGCCAGTGTGGACGTGGTGCAGAAGGATCTGGATGCCGTACTGGGTGGTGATGCCGGCAAGGCCCTGGGCGGGCTGGTGCACATCACGCCCATCGAAAGCGCCAATGGTTTCCTGGTGGTGTCTGCCCACAAGGAATACCTGCGGGAAGTGGGCAAGTGGATCAGGCGTTTCGATTCCATGACCCAGTCTGGTGACGAGCAGCGGCTGTTTGTGTATCGGGTGCGCAACGGCAAGGCGGAGGATCTTGCCGGCCTGTTGAATGAACTGTTCACCGGCAAGAGCGCCAAGCCCAAAACCAAGCCGGGCGCCGTCGCCCCGGGGCTCAAGAGCACCAAGGTCGTTTCAAAGGCCAAAAATGGCAAATCCGCTGCGAAAAAAGCCAGGAAGCCCAGGACAGCGGCCGCGAAGAAGCCGGTCAGTGCCAGCAGCGGAAAGAGCAGCGCCCTGGAGGGCGAGATTCGGGTGGTGGCGGACGAGGATCACAATACCCTGCTGATTCTCGCCTCTCCCCGGGATTACAAGCGCATACTGGGAACCCTGGAGCAGCTGGACATCGTGCCCCTGCAGGTACATATCGAAGCCACCATTGTCGAGGTGCTGCTCAAGGATAAGCTGAAGTATGGCATATCCTGGTTCTTTGAGGGCGGCGTCGGTGGCGGCAAGCAGAGCATCGGTGGCCTGGGCGGCACGACTTCCGGCAACGATATCAGCGGCGGCATCGACAGCCTCCTGGATGGCTTCAACTGGTCGCTCATCGACAGCACCGGCGCGGTCAAGGCGGTGCTCAATGCCTTTGCCAATGACTCCCTGGTGAACGTGCTCTCGGCGCCTTCCGTGATGGTGCTGGACAATCATGAAGCTAAGATCCGCGTGGGTGATGAGGTGCCCACCCTGACCCAGAGCCAGACCAATGACGCGGGCAACATCATCCAGACGGTGCAGTACCGGGAAACCGGCATCATTCTCACTGTCAAGCCCCGGGTCAATCCCGGTGGACTGGTGACCATGGAGGTGACCCAGGAAGTGAGCGCCGTAGCCGATACGGAGATCCAGACCAACCAACCCACCATCCAGACCCGCGAGATCAACAGTACCGTGGCAGTGCAGAGCGGCCAGACCGTTGTCCTCGGCGGTCTGATCCGGGACAAGCGGACCAATGCCGAGGGTGGCGCGCCCTTCCTGTATAAGATTCCCGTACTGGGCTCCCTGTTTGGCGAAACCGAGAACAGCAACGAGCGCGTGGAGCTGGTCATCGTGCTCACCCCCCGCGTCATTACCAGCGCCGAGGATGCCCTCAGGATCACCCGGGATTTCCGTACCCGCATGCAGGGCCTCAAGCAGGAGTTTCTCGAAGAAGCCGGCGTGATTCGCGCCGAAAGCGGGGGGCGTGTCTATGGTACTTCTGCAGAATGATCCGGAGAGCAGCAATGACAATCGAAAAACTTACCACGAATAACCACCGTCTGGTATTAGGGTTTTTGCTAGTAACGACACTCCTGTTGTCTGCCGGATGCAGCGACAATGGTGGAAAACAGTCGCGGGAAGAGGCAAATGTTGCAAATGTGACACAGCCCACAAAGGAGACAACGGAAGAGCGGGTAGCCCGGCGCGCCCAGGCGCACATGGATGCCCTCATTGCCCGTGACTGGGCCAAGGCCTATGAGTATCTGCCGCCCGCCACGCGCCAGCTCAAGCCCCTCCAGATCTACGCGGACAAAATGAAGAGCGGGGCCATCATTCGTACCGCAGCCAAGGTGAAACGCGTGGAATGCGAAACTGATGTCTGCCAGGTAACTGTTGATCTTTCATATATTTATAGTGGGGTCATGACTGCCTACAGGGGAGAGGAAAGCAAGAGCCTGGTAAAGGAAAAATGGATTTTTTCCCAAGGCGATTGGTGGCTTGCGCCGCAGTAGTATGAGTTGCCTGGAAGAGCTGGTTGTTGTAAAATTATCACACGTCGCACGAATAACAAAAACGAGACAAAAAAGTTTGCTATACTGTTTTTCGTGTGGTATGGTTCATTTTAGCTGCATCAAGTCCTGGTGGCGGCTGGGTGCAAAAAACGCTAAATCGCTTAGTCACCTATAGATCTATAGTTGAATAGCTTTCAATTAATAAGGAGTTTCATTAAATGAAGATGAAAAAGAAAATTCTGTCCGCGGCAGTATTGGCAGCCCTCGGTGCTGGCTCTGCTCAGGCAGTCAACCTGAGTACTGACGGTACCGGTGAAGTGCTGGTTTTCCCGTACTTCACTGTTCAGGGCAACGAAGAAACCCTGCTGTCCATCGTTAACACCACCGATGAAGGCAAGGTCGTCAAGGTTCGTTTCCGCGAAGCCTACAACACCCAGGAAGTTCTCGACTTCCACGTGTACCTGTCTCCCTACGATGTCTGGGTTGCCAAGATCCAGGACAGTGGTGACGGCGGTGCCGAGGTTTACACCCCCGACAACAGCTGTACCACCATGGATTCCAACCCTCAGGAGTTCTTCGATCGCTTGTTCACCGACACCGGCCCCACTGGCCCCGAGCGTGAGCGCGAGGGTTACTTCACTGCCATCGAGATTGCCCGCATTGTTGACATGGACCTGGACGGCAATGGCCAGCAGGATTATGTTCATGTCAGTGGCACTCCCGACAACTGTAACGCCATCCGTCAGGCTTGGCTGGCGGGCACCATGGCGGCCAATTCCACTGTTGACCAGCCCACCGGCGGCCTGATGGGTACCCTGTCCATCATCAACGTACAGTCCGGCACCGAGGTTTCCGTGCCTGCCACCGTTCTGGAAAACTTCCTGGACAACCCGCAGCACGTGGCTCCCGGCAGCCTGCGTCCTGACTGGCAGGATGCCTTCCCCCGCAGAAGCGACGTGCTGATTAGCGATTCTTCTGCTGGCACGGTTTCTCTGTACTCTGATGCCTGGCCTACGGGTGAAGATGCAGTTTCCGCCGTACTCATGGCTTCCGCCGTCATGAACGAGTACAGCGTGAACCCTGCTACCGAGGCAAGCACTGCTTGGGTCGTGACCTTCCCGACCAAGAGCCTGTATGTGAATGGTCTTACCGCCAACCCTCCTTTCACCCACACCTTTGCGGGTGATGTGGACGATGACGGCAAGTCCTGTGACGAGATCGGCATGACCATTTACGACCGCGAGGAAGGTCAGCTGTCTCCGGACGGTTCCCTGGTGTCTCCGCCTCCTCCCACGCGTACCCTGAGCCTGTGCTACGAAGCTAACGTCATTCAGTTTGGCGACAGCTCCGACGTATTCAGCGCCGAGAACACCGAGATTCGTTTCGGTGACAGCGCGCTGCCGGGCAACGCTGGCTGGGCCAAGATGAGCTTCACCGCTGCACCGCATTCCATGACTTCTCTGAATGGTACGGTGTACACCGGTCTGCCCGTCATCGGCTTCAAGGCCACCGTACTGGGTAACAGCAACGTGGGTGTAGGTGCTTCCTACGCCGCCGCCGTGAACCACGCTTACGAGCGTACCATTGCGGGTACTCCCGCGTTCACCGTGGGTGGCAGCGCCAACCCCTAAGAAGATCGTTTCACACGGTCACGAAAAAGGGCTGCTTCGGCAGCCCTTTTTTGCTTGGGCTTTGGTTTGCGCAAAGCCCGGCTTTGTGGAACTCTTCCCAGTTTGACCGGTCTTTTATGTTAGTATCTGGTTCCATGACCTTTTGCCATTCCTACCCGATTCAAGGTGTATAACTCATGAAGTACAAGACAGCATTGCTTGGTGCCTTGCCGCTGATTCTGGGCGGTCTTTTTTCTTTCCCGTCTGCCGGGGCTGCGACGGCTGTGACCGTCAATGGACATTCCTGCGGAAATCTTACCAGCCTGGAAACCACGCCAGCCCGGGTTACCGTTTCTTCCGATGGAAGCTGCACCGGAGGGGGCAACACGGAAGACACTCCCGCCAATGTCGTCAATCACAGCCTGGGCCCGGTCACCGAAGGTGAAACAGACTCGGTGGACGTGACCGCTGGTGTCATCGTCAAACTGCCCTATTCCGTCAGCATTGCTTCTCAGCCGGGTCTGAGTGGTGCTTCTGCCACGGCCACCGGAAACACGGTGACTTATCACGCACCGCCTGTGGGCACGGTGACTGCTGACGGTACCCAGGACAGCTTTACCTACAAGATAACGGATGACAGTGCCGCCCCCAATGCTGTTACGGCCACGGTCAATGTCACCGTGAATCAGGGTGACGCGAATACTTCCGGCGCCTGCGTCAATTCCTCCACTATCTTGTGCAAGACGCCGGATCTTGACATCAGCCAGACCGGTGGGGAGATTCGTTATGTTGAACGGGATGGTGGTGTGACCCATGTCTATACCATTCCTCCAGGGAAGCGGGTGTCTAGCTATAATGGCGCGACTATTGGGGTTCGCTATGTGACAACAGCCAGCCTGCCCATTACCATTTCGCTGAGTGACAGTTATTCTACCGATTCGGCGAGTTCCCTCTGTACTCTCTCAGTAACCCGCGCAGAAGGCATCCAGATCGCTTATTCCGAGCAGTACCAGTATTCCTGCCTGCTGGATCCGGCCAAAACCTATTATTTCCGGGTCAGTGGCGCCAAGACAGGCAGTTACTGGCTGGTTTGGTAAGCAGCGCTTTGCGCATGTGAAAACGCATGGCGGCCGCCGAAAGGTGGCCGCTGTTTTTTTGTTTGTGTAAACTGCACGCCCAATCTTTTTCAGCCTGATAGAGCTTTCCAAGTGGTGACCAAGACATGAGAATAAGCAGTAAGATTGTATTTGCCCTGATGATATTGCCCGGTTTGGCCCTGTCATTGGACAACGACGACAAGGTGCTGATCGATGGCCCGGAAGTGGATCTGACCGTGGGCGAGTTACGCCAGGCCTTGCTGACAGTGCCGGAAGATATGCGCCGGGTCATGTTGACCCAGCCCAAGAAGATCAGGGACATCATGGATAGCACATACATGGTGAAGGTTGCGGCCCGGCGGGCGAGGCAGAAGGGACTGGACAAGGACCCGGTGATAGCTGCCAAGATATGGAACTATACTCAGAATCTCCTGGCAGGAGCGGAAATCAAGGATGTGCAGAAGAAACTTATCGGTAAGGATGCCGACTATGAGGCTGCAGCCAGGGAACTCTATCTCATGGAAAAGGACAAGTACCGCAAACCGGTGGAATACGAGGCATCACATATTCTTCTCACTGCGGAAAATGGTGAGGATGATGAAAGCTTGAGGACCAGGCTGCAGCAAATTCGTGCCGAGATAGAGCAGGGGAAAATCACCTTTGCCGAAGCCGCGAAAAAGTATTCCAAGGATCCCACCACGGCTTCTGATGGAGGCTATCTGAAGCACTTCGAGGAAGGACGCATGGTGAAACCTTTTGAAGACGCCCTCAAGGCCATGAAGCCGGGTGATATCAGCCAGCCGGTGAAAACCTCTTTTGGCTGGCACCTGATCTGGCTGCAGGACAAGGTTCCGGCGAGCGTCCGGCCGTTTGATGAGGTCAAGGATGAGTTGATCAAGAAAGTCAAGGCGAAAGCGGAGAATGACATCAAGATCGATTACTGGCTGAAGGTGAAAAACGATCCTGCCGCCAAGGTGGATGAAGCGCTGTTCGAGTCCTTTGTCGCCAAGCCAGTAGTGCTGGACAAGCCATGAGACGGGGCTGACAAATATCAGATGTTCCCTGAAGCCGGGGCAGGCACGGGGAATCAGACGGTTCTTCCCCCGCTCGCCATGCTTGCGAACATCTGCGGGTGATCTGTTAGTATTCCTGCATCATGCCCGTGCTCGTTACTTCTCAGCAGCCTCTGCGTTCAGTATCCCCGGCGATCAAGGCGTGGGGGTTCCCCTGGGTGCACAGAACCGGAGAGGCCGGGTGACGCCGCATTATCTGCAACTCATCCTCTACAAGACCCGGGCCGACCTGAAGGTGGAGGCGGCCCGGGGCTATATGGGCCTGCTGTGGTGGGTTCTGGAGCCAATCCTCTACATGGGGGCCTTTTACATCATATTCGCTGTGGCGTTGAAGCGCGGGGGAGAGAACTTCGTGCCCTGGCTGCTCATCGGCCTGGTGGCATGGAAATGGTTCGATACATCGGTGCGCATGTGCCTGACATCCATTACCGCGGGTAAGGGCCTCATGTCCCAGGTCTATCTTCCCAAGGTGTTTTTCCCGGCGGTGGTCATTCTCCGCAATACCGTGAAATTCCTGGTGACCTTGGCATTGCTGCTGCTGTTCCTGCTTGCCTATGGGGTGCCCCTGTCCTGGCAATGGCTGGCCATATTGCCTCTGGCGGGACTGCAGCTGTTGCTCATCTCTGGTGTAGCCTTCAGTGTTGCCGCACTGACGCCCCTGTGGCCAGACCTGAAGCTGCTGATGAACAACCTGCTCATGCTCATGTTTTTTCTTTCCGGCGTGTTCTTCGATACCGGCCAGCTGCACGGTTGGCTGGCTGTG
Organism: Sedimenticola sp.; assembly: GCA_027026755.1. Lineage (GTDB taxonomy): Bacteria > Pseudomonadota > Gammaproteobacteria > Chromatiales > Chromatiaceae > Thiolapillus. Next base: position 39,218 of record JALVNE010000304.1, read on the forward strand.
CTGCTGTCCCTGAATCCCATGGTGCATGTCATCGATGCCTGGCGGGGCCTACTGCTGCTGGGCCAGTGGCCGGACATTTCAGGCCTCCTGTACGTGTTGTTCATTTCTCTGGCCATGCTGGCCCTGGGCATGCATTTGCTCAAACGCTGGGATCGCCTGTATCCGAGGTTGGCATGAAGCCCGTCCTGGAACTGGAACATGTGGGCGTGGCCTATCGGCGCCGTGGTGGGGAGCGCTACTGGGCCCTGCGGGATGTCTCCCTGAGCCTGCACCATGGCGAAACCCTGGGGGTAGTGGGGCGAAACGGCGTGGGCAAGACCTCCCTGCTGAAGGTTATTGCCGGAATCATTGCTCCCGACCGGGGCCGTATCCACAATGCCGGGGTCAGCGCCTCATTGCTGTCATTGCAGGTGGGTTTCCTTCCCCTGCTCACCGGCAGGGAAAACGCCATTCTGTCGGGCATGTTGCTCGGCGCTTCGCGCAACCGCCTGGAGAGTAACATGGAGAAGATGATTGCCTTTGCTGAGCTGGAAGACTTTATCGACGAGCCCGTTGCCAGCTACTCGGCGGGCATGCGCGCCCGCCTGGGTTTTTCCGTGGCCATGCAAGCGGACCCGGATGTGCTGCTCATCGATGAAGTATTGGGAGTGGGAGACACAGCCTTTCGCCGCAAGTCGTCGGAGGAGATACAGCGGCGCATCCGTTCCAACCGCAGCGTCATTCTGGTGTCTCATAATATCGGCATGATGCGCGATCTCTGTGATCGCGTGGTATGGATAGAGAAAGGGGTATCCACCATGCAGGGAGCAACGGACGAAGTGCTGGATGCCTATGAGGCCGATACCGCGGCATGACCGCGGAAAGCATGTGCAGGACTTGCTGATATCCGGTCAGAGCCTGTTCTCCGCCCATTCCATGGCACTGCTCCAGGCGTCCAGTCCTCGCGCAAAATCTTCCCATAGCCGCCTGGCGGTGTCTCTCTGGGCCTGGGGGGCGCCCGCCATGAGGGCGAAACCTTCCGGCAGGAGGCCAAACAGGGCCTGTTGCAGGTTGACGAGATAGGTCTGGATGTCCTGGCGCCAGTAGTCCGGGGCGTCCGGGCTTTCGGCCAGAATGTCGTTGAGATGGCCAATTTGCAAACTGTATCTCTGCAGGCTGGCCTGGGCGATGGCTTCGACAAGATCCTTGTCGGACGCGTCCGCCAGGCCATGAAACAGGCTGGCAAGGGACCGCATGCGCACCCCGGCCTGCTTCGCCAGGTCTTGTTCCTGGTGCTGGGTCAGCATTCTGGCGGCAAATGACAGCATGCCAATGGGAGAGGGGCGGGTGAGCTGCTCATGGGTCCAGTCCCGCCTTTCCAGGGGCAGGTGAGGCAAGGCCCAGGGGAGGTCCAACTGCAGGGCATGGGGGTACAGGTAGCGCAGCATCTCCCCGAACAGCAGGTCTTCGTTGCGCTGGATGGGGAAATAGGGCGGCAGAAGTTCGCTGGCGTCCAGGCCCGTGGCCTGGGAGATGAGGGTGAAGGTGTTCAAAAAGGCCGCCCCTTTCCTGCCGGACCAGAGATTAGGGTGCTGCAGGTGCTGCCTGTAGTGGCTTTCCGAGACGAAAAGACGTTTGCGGGACTCGGCATCCAGTTGCAACAGCCACTGATTGCCCGAAGTTCCCGGGTCACCCAGGCTGCCGCAGGCGGTGATTTTCACCCTGGAATCATTGTTGAAATGATGATAGTCCCGGGGACTGAGATGCCGGAGGGCCTCGGTGGGAAGCACTTCGCGGGTGAACAAGGCCAGGGCTTCGGGAAGCCTGCGGCCCAGGGCCTGGGTGAAGGCGCCGCTGCAGGGGTCCGGCCTGTCTGCGTCGAGGAGGGAGCGCCAGGCGTCGTCCGAGGAAAAGAAATCCGCGCTGCGGACTGCGGATGTCAACATCACATCCGCCAACGCCTGGGGAGGCCGGGCGCGCTGGTAGAGGATGTCATCATCCAGCAGTACCAGCCTGCCGCCAGCCCCCAGGAGCAGGGACCAGTTGCGGGACCGGCCATAGGAAGGGATGCTTTCGTCGGGCTGGCGGCCAAGGAGAAAATCCAGGCCCTGCCGGTGTTCCGGCAGATCCTGTTTCATCTGCTCCAGCGCCTCCCGTTGCTCGTGCATGCCAAAGTATTCCAGGGGAAGGTCGTATTCGTTCTGGAATATGTCGCAGAGTTGCCGGTTGGCCTGCTGCTTGTCTGCATCCCGCGAGTCGTCCACCAGCCAGTAGCGGTTCCTGCCATTGAAATCATGGGACTGCTGCATGCTTGCCAAAAGGCGTTTCACGGCTTCGGGCCGGTCGCAGCTGAGGATACAGTAGCAGGCGCCGGAGGCTTCCGCTGCATCGTCACGGACCACGGGGCGCAACTCCCGGGCCTTGGCTGCCGCAGAAAGCATCAATCCCGCCTGAGAGACGCTGTTCAGGACGTTGCCGATGTCTTGATCCTGACCGGCAAGCTCGGGGATGACATTTTGCAGATGCCGGCTGTGTTCCTCCAGGGTCTTGAATTCCAGGCACTGGCGCAGGGAATAGAGCACGTCGCTGGTGACGATGGTCTGCCGATGGGAATGGCTGCTGCGCAACAGCACCTGGTTCTCCGGCAGGGGGTATTCGCGGCAGATATCGAATGCCATCAGATCCGCCGGGGGCGTGCCGCCGGCCCGTTTCGGGCTCAGGTCGTAACTGAAGGAAAAGCTGTAGCTGGTGCTGTCATTCATGATTCATCTGCTGGGAAAAAACACGTATCATCATAGGTCATGAGCGAAGCTTACCTGATTTCAATTACAGATGCCTGGCGCGCCTGCGGGCCTGCCGTTGCTGCTGCAGGGCGGAGAAATGGCTGACAAGACCCTGATCCTGGTAACAGGCATGCACCGCAGCGGCACCTCCGTACTGACCCGGGTGCTCAATCTCCTGGGAGCGGAAGTGGGTCAGGACCTGCTGCAGGCGCAGGCGGAAATCAATGCCAGGGGGTTTTGGGAGCACCAGGAACTGGTTGCCATCAACGAAGCCCTGCTCGCCCGTCTGGATCGTAAATGGTTTGACTTTCAGCCCCTGCCGGATGACTGCTGGAATGCCCCGGCCATGCAGGAGCAGCAGACACGGGCGCGGCATTTTCTTTCCGGCACCTTTGCCCATACGAATCTTGCCGTGCTCAAGGATCCGCGCCTGTGTCTGACCCTGCCTTTCTGGCAGCAGGCAGCCGAGGCTGAAGGGTGGCGGCCACTGGTGGTATTGGCCCTGCGGGCGCCCTGGGAGGTGAGCGCATCCCTTTGCCGTCGTGATCCCATCGATCCGGTCAGTGCCGACCTGTTGTGGTTGCGCTACAGCGCTGACAGTGAGCGAAACAGCAGGACCCTCATACGGGCCGGGCTGGACTATGGAGCATTGCTGGAGGACTGGCGCCCGGTGGTGGCTCATCTGGGAAAAGCGCTGGATATCGCCTGGCCGGTGCCGCCAGACGAGGCGGCGGCGCGGATCGACGCGGAGATCGATCCCGGCCTCCGGCATCAGCGCAGCCGCTTTGAGGGAGAAGCCATGTCCGTGGCCGGCCTGGCGGCCCGGGCCTACCAGTTGTTGCAGCAGGAGCCCATGGACACTGAGGGGCTGGACGCTCTCTGGAACGAATACGAGTCTCTGCTGTCCCGTTGTGATGCCATGGGATTTGGATTGACCCGTTGCAACCGGCGTTTGTTCGAAGTCAACAATACACTGCAGGCTCTGGGCGAGGATCATGGGAAAGCGCTGGAGACGATTGCAGGCAAGGACAGGGATCTGGCCCGTCTGTCCCGGGAGCTGGAATATAGCAGAGGTATCGTGGAAGAAAGGGATGAGCAACTGCAAAGAATGGCCGCTGAACTGGAACATGCCTGCGCCGTGGTGGAAGAGCGGGATCGTCAGCTGCAGGAAAGGCAGGATGAACTCCATCGGCTGCGCAAAGTGCGCCTGCATCCCTCGGTGAAGCTTGCGGTAAGGCTGTTCTCCCTGGAAGACGAATGAAACCTTCTGTCGATGTCATCATTCCCGTGTACGGGGGAAGGGAAGCGCTGCAGCGCTGCCTGGCTGCCGTGCTCCGTTATCCTCAGCAGACGTCCTGGCGCCTGATCATCATCAATGATGCGTCTCCCGATCCGGCTGTGCAGCAGGACCTGGAAAGGATCGCCGCCGAGCATGAGCGGGTCCTGCTGCTGGAGAACCCGCGGAACCTGGGCTTCGTGGGCACGGTGAACCGGGGCATGGGCCTGAGCAGGGACAATGATGTGGTGCTGCTCAACAGCGACACGGAGGTGGCCAACGACTGGCTGGACCGTCTGGTGGCGGCAGCTTATGCGGACGAGCGCATTGGTACGGTGACGCCTTTCTCCAACAACGCCACCATCTGCAGTTTTCCCCGTTTCTGCCAGTCCAGTGATCTTCCGCGGCACTGGCGCCTGGCCGAGCTGGATGAACTGTTTGCTCGAGCCAACCGGGGCAAGCTGGTGGATATTCCCACCGGCGTGGGTTTCTGTCAGTACATCCGCAGGGACTGCCTGGAACAGACAGGCCTGTTCGACGAGGAACGTTTCGGCAGAGGCTATGGCGAGGAGAATGATTTCTGCCGCCGCGCCGCCGCCCTCGGCTGGCGTAATGTGCTCTGCTGCGACACCTTCGTGTTCCATGAAGGCGGGGTGAGTTTCTCCCATGAGCAGGAGGAGCGCATTGCCCGGGCTCAGGAGATACTCAAGGAATTGCATCCAGATTACCAGATGCTGGTGGAAAGGCATATACACGAGGATCCCGCGCTCCTGTACCGCACCAGGGTGCTGCTGGAAATGCTGCGTCGCTCGCCCCGGCGCAAGGTGTTGCATCTCACCCACCATCTTGGCGGAGGCACCAAGAAACACATCAGGGAGCTGTCCGAGTGGCTGTCCGGCGATATGGACAGCCTGGTGATCCGCCCGGTGGAAGGCCGTGGCGTGTATTTGTTCTTTGGTCCTGAAGATGATGCGCCGAAATTGTTCTTCGATCTTCCGGCAATGTATCCTTCCCTGGTGCGGTTGCTGCGCAGCCTGGGGCTCTCCCGGGTTCATTTTCACCATACTCTGGGACTGGAAACCTGCCTGTGGGGACTGCCCGGGGATCTGGATCTGCCTTTCGACGTTACCCTGCACGACTACTATTTCATCAATGCCCATCCCAGCCAGACGGATGCAAAGGGGCGCTACACGCCGGACCTTCACGCCCAGGCCAGCTCCTATCCTCTGAGCGTAAGCCTGGAGGAATGGCAGGAAAACCAGAAACGGCTGTTGTACAGGGCGCAAAGGGTCATCGCGCCTTGCGCCTGGACGGTGGAGGAGTACCGCCGCCATTACCCGGACGCCCGCTACCTGACCGCCTGGCATCCCGACAGCGAGGAAAACATGCCCTGGCCGCCCATCCTCAACCCGGTGGACGGTGATCGGCCCCTGCGAGTGCTGGTACTGGGCGCCCTCAGCCCGGAAAAGGGGGCGGATCTGCTGGAGGCCGCTGCCATGGTGGCCCGCCGGCGCGGGCTGCCACTGGAGTTTCACCTGCTGGGCTATGCCTACCGTCCCCTGGATGCTGCCGTCATCGAGCACGGGGCCTATGCGGAGGCCGATCTGCCCCGGCTTCTCGATGAAATCGGCGCGGACATCGTCTGGTTTACGGCGCTCTGGCCGGAAACCTATAGCTATACCCTGAGCGAGGTGCTGCAGGCGGGCCTGCCGGTGGTGGCGCCCGATCTGGGCGCTTTTCCCGAACGTCTGGCGGGGCGGCCCTTGACCTGGATCCGTTCCTGGCAAAACACGCCCGAAGAGTGGCTGGAATGGTTCATGGACGTTGCCGGGCTACTGCGGTCTGCGGGTGCCGGGCCTTTTGCCTGGAACGACCAGCCCTGGCCAGAGGCCGGACCGGGCTTCTACAGGGACCGCTACCTGGAGGAGACGCCGGCGTGGACGGACAGTCCGCCGGATGAGCTGCCCGAGGCCTGGCTGGCGGCACTTCTGCAGCAGTGTCGAAAGGCCGAGGCGGATCAGGGCAACCCCGGTTTAAGGGAGCAGCTGCTGATCCACCTGCTGGCATTGCGCCAGGGCAGGGTGGGGCGCCTGGTGTCCCGCCTGGTGCCGGTGAGTGTGCAGAGAAAACTGAAACGGAAACTGTCCCGAAAACCCATCCATGAACTGCGCCGGGAATGAGCCGCTCAGGCTTCGTGAATGTCATCACAGGAAAGTCCGGTGCTGCTGATGACGCTTGATTGTTCCTGTCAAAACAGTACTATATGCCCACCGAATGGTATTGCCTGACATCAAACTGGCCACAGAGGGGTTCCGTGCGTGCCGCCGATGAATAGTGTTTCCAGCCGCCTGTCCGATCATGTTTACCGGGTGACGGTTCCGGTTTTGCTCGGTTTCCTGTTTCTTGGTGCTGCGGGCGGCGGCCAGGCATCCATGCGCATTTACATCGAGGATGATGCCGGGGATGTCATTTCCTGTGATGTGGATAAACTCACCCAGAACGAATCGGGCGATCTTACCGTCAGCAACCCTGCGCCGGGTTGCCTGAATGCCGTGGAAAACAATCCCGTCAACGATGACAGGCTGGTGCTTGGCAGCAAGAGCTGCGGCTTTTCCTCACTGCGGATAGACGAAACCGGACGAATCCTGGTGACGGCCTCCAATGCCTGCGTCATTTCCCAACCCCTTTCCTTCACCCTGAAGGATGATGATTTTTCCATGGATTGTGAAACCGATGTCATGTCCCAAGACAGCGCCGGGGTGCTTAACCTGGAAGGCAGCGTCTGCGCCCAGGCAGTGAAGGAGGGTGACGTGGCGGGGAGCACCCTGGTATTGAGGGATGGCCCGGTGGCGCGCGGCTGTGATTTTCAGAGACTGAGCATGGATGGCTCCGGGAATATCGTCGTCACTGCCCGGGGGAGCTGTTTCGGTGACAGCGATGGCGATCTGATTCCCGACCCCGTGGATCCTGACAATGCCGCCATGGCCACGGAAGACTGCATTGTTACCGGGGATGCGGACTGGGAAACCGTGAGCATATCTGGCGCCCGGTACCGCCATGATGTCACCTGCCAGCTGCCCAAGCCCGAGTATATCGTGGTGGCGGATGTGGTGTTCGGAGGGGATTATCATGAGCCCCTGACCTATCCTCCTGATGAGCCCATCGTCGCGGACTATCATGCCACCAACAATATATTGCTGCTGGGACCGGTGTCCGTGAAGGGCGGGAGCAGCTTCACCGTGGACAGTGGCAGAGCACTGAGTATCTGGGGGCCTTTCAAGGTAACGGCAGGCAGTGAATTCAGGGTGCTGCCTCTGTTTCAGGTCATCGAAGACTGATCGGAGGGAATAGGTTCCGGCCTTGTCGTGAACCTTCCGGTGGCGCAAACGATTATTGTGTAGTGGAGAGAGAAATGAAAAAACGATTGGTTCTGGCTGCTCTGTTGATGGGGGCATCCGGCCTGGTGGGGGCGGTAGAAAGTTTTTATGTAACAGCAGAGGGTGATGTCGGAGTGGGTACCGACCAACCCGCAGCGGCCCTGCATGTGGTTCGCGACGATACTTTGGGCAACACCACGGAATTGCTGCTGGAGAATTCCAGCGGCGTCAAGCTGGGGCTGCTGAACAAGGGTTCCGGTGTGGAATGGGTCATCAGCAACGACAGCCGTTTCCGCATCATGAACGGGAACGTCGGCATGACCATCACCAACGCTGGAAACATGGAGGTTACCGGAACGGTGACGGCCAACAATGTCCAGCTCAGTTCCGACCGCAATGCCAAGATGGCTTTTCGGGATATCGACGGTGACCAAGTGCTGGAAAAACTGCGCCGTGTCCCCGTGACCAGCTGGTCCTACAAGGACAGCCCCGGCGAGCGACATATCGGTCCCATGGCCCAGGACTTCTACGCGGCTTTCGGTGTGGGCAATTCGGACAAACGTATTTCCATGATCGATGCCGCTGGCGTGGCCCTGGCCGCCGTCAAGGCGTTGACCAAGCGTCTGGAGGAGAAGGAAGCGCGTATCGCAGAGCTGGAAAAGCGCCTTGCTCAACGGGAAGAACTCGCTGCCAGGGTGCGCACCCTGGAAGCCATTACCGTCAAGCTGATCCAGCAACAGCAGCCGGTTCTGCGTACGGCGGCCATGAAGCAGCCCTGACGGACTGCAGCCAGCACAAATTGAAGACCCATGCACGTGCCGGAAGCCCTGTCTTCCGGCACTGTCGTTTCCGCCATATGAAAGCGGTGGGCAATGACTTCTGTTGACAGCGCATTCGAGCTGGAGAAGAAAGGTACCAGCGCCCGCATCTATCTCGATGGCTTGACCGGATTGCGCGGTCTGGCCGCCCTGTGGGTGGCGCTCTGGCACCTTTGGGGCTTTGCCGGACGGCCTGTCTATGGTTTCGATCTGGGCGGCCGGCATGTCGATCTGACGCCCCTGATACGCACCGGCTGGGCGGGCGTGGACATATTCTTCGTCCTGTCGGGTTTCGTCCTGGGACTGGCCTTCTGCCAGGCCTGGCTGGGCAACCGTCCTCCCCTGAGGCCAGGGGACTATTTCCGGCGCCGCCTGCTGCGCGTACTGCCCGCCTACTATGTGCAGATCTTGCTGCTGGTGCTGATGCTGGCGCTGACTGGTGCCCGGCTGCCCTCCCTGGGGGATCTGCTGCCGCAGTTGCTGATGATCCACAATATTCTGGGCAGCCCGGACAGCCAGCTCAACCCGGTCTACTGGACCCTGCCCGTGGAGTTCGATTTCTACCTGCTGCTGCCGGTGCTCGCCTTGTCCATTGTGCCGCCCCGCTGGTTCACACTGCTGCTGGGGGCCTTCGTCCTGGTGCTGGTCTATCGTTACAGCCTGTTCACCCTTGTGGTGCAGGATATGCCCACGGGCCTGAAAAGCTGGTGGCTGAACCAGCTGCCTGGCCGCCTGGACCAGTTCGTTTCCGGCATGCTGGCTGCCTGGCTGTTTTCCGCTGCCCGGGAAAAGGGCCTGGAAACATCCCGGCTTTTCAGATGGCGCGGCCTGTTGTTGCTCGTGGGGCTGGGCGCTTTTGCCGGCCTGGCCTGGTATATACACTGGCGGCAGCCCATTGGCGCCGTCAACGTGGAAGGGCTGACCTACTGGGGCGGGCACTGGTCCCTGTTCCTGTGGAACAGCCTGGCCGGCTTCAGCATTGCCCTGGTGGTGCTGGCCACGGCTCTGGGAACCCGGCTCACCGACAGGCTGCTGGCCAATCGTGGTGTCATGTACCTGGGCCTGATCAGTTACAGCCTCTACCTGTGGCACTTTCCCCTCATGAAGTGGCTCAACCAGGCGGGGCTGCCGGTGCTGCTCGAGGAGGCTCCCCTGTTCAATGGGCTGCTGTGGGCGGCCGCTCCGGTGCTGCTGGTGTCCTCCCTGTCCTACTGGCTGGTGGAAAGGCCTTTCCTTGCCATCCGCCACCGTTCTTCCTGATCCGGCATCCAGCGGTATGGAAGTTATGGGATAATTTCGTTCTCACGAGTACAGAGGTAAAGAAGAATGTCCGATACGCCCAACAGGGATGAACAGATTCTCAGCATGGTGGAGCAGTTCATCGAGGTGGCCAACCGTCTCAAGGACGAAGGCCAGAACACCGACTTGATCAATACCGCCTTCATGCTTGCTTCCGGCCAGTACGCCACCTATCTGGCAGTCGGCAACCAGGGATATCTCAAGGAAAGCGGCGTGCGCAAACTGGCCCAGGCCTACGAGCACAACCTGAAACTGCTGCAGAATCTGAAGAAGGCCATGTACAACCCGGAGGGGAAGGACTGAGGCGTTTGCGGCATGGATGATGCCCCGGCCCGGGTGGATGTGGTCGTCGTCAATTACAACGGCGGCGAGCTGTTGCTGCAGGCGGTGGCAGCCGTCCTGGCCAGCACCGTACCCCTGCGGCTCACCCTGGTGGACAATGCCTCCACGGATGGCAGCGCGGTCGAGGTCGAAACCCGCTTCCCCGAGGTCGTTGTGCTGCAGAATTCCCGTAACCTGGGATTTGCCGCTGCAGCCAACCAGGGGCTGCGGGCGTCAGCCGCGCCCTTCGTTCTGCTGCTCAATCCCGATTGCCTTCTTGAGGCTGACACCCTGGATCAGATGCTGCGGGTGCTGGAGAAGCATCCTGAGGCCGGTATGGCGGGCTGCCGCATCCTGAACCCGGATGGCAGCGAACAGCGCGGCTGCCGGCGCCAGCTGCCCACCCTGGCCAGCGGGGCGGGCAAGGCCTTGGGGCGGCAGCGGGCCATGGACCTGCATCTCCAGCCCCTGCCCGAGGCTCCCCAGTTGGTGGAGGCCATTTCCGGCGCCTTCATGCTCCTGCGCCGCCAGGCCCTCGACAGCGTGGGGCTACTGGACGAAGGCTATTTCATGCACTGCGAGGATCTGGACTGGTGCCGGCGCTTTCTCGACGCGGGCTGGAAGATCCTCTTCGTTCCCCATGTGGAAGTGGTGCATCACCAGGGGCACTGCAGCCGGACCGTTCCCCTGCGGGTGTTGTGGCACAAGCACCGGGGCATGGCACGCTACTACCGCAAGTTTCTGGCCGGCAGGGCAGGGGTGCTCAGGTCCGCTCTGGTTTTGCCATCCATCTATGCGCGCTTTCTTGTTCTTGCCGTGGCTGAAGCCCTGGGCAGGCTGGCAGGCAGAAGATGAATCAGCGCCTGCAATCCCTGGGTGAAAGCCTGCGGGGCAGGCGGGTGCTGGTCACTGGGGCATCCGGGCGCATCGGCCGGCGCCTGCTGGAAGTTCTTGTTGCCAGTGGCGTGGAACCCCGGGCTCTGTACCGGAACCCCCCCGCGCAAGGATTGGCGGGCCTGCATGTCTACCAAGGTGATTTGCTGCAACCCCGTTCCCTGGAAGCCGTGTTGGATGGGGTGGATGTCGTATTTCACCTGGCCAGCTACGGGCCGGCGCAGAACGATCCCCGGCCGGAAGACCATCCCCTGCATCGGCAGGTGAGCGTGGAAGGCACCCGTAAGCTCCTTGCCGCGGCGCAGTCCGCTGGCGTCAAGCGCCTGCTGTTTGCCAGTTCCACCCGGGTCATCGATGGCAGTACCAGCCTCTACGCCCAGAGCAAGCGGGAAGCTGAATCCCTGGTTCGTGCCGCGGGCGCCCCCCTGGAAACCGTGATTCTGCGCCTCGCCCCGGTGTATGGTTTTGCCAGACAGGGCAGCGTTGCGCAGATGATTGCCGCCATCGATGCCGGCCGCTTTCCCTCTTTGCCGGATTTTGGGGAGAAGCGCTCCCTGGTGCATGTGGACGACGTGATCCAGGCCTTGCTGCTGTCGGCACTGGATGAGGACATGGCAGGAAAGACCTTCACGGTGACGGACCTGCAATCCTATTCCAGCCGGCAGATGTACGAGATGATCTGTGCTGCCCTGGGCAGGAAGCCTGGCCGCTGGAGCATGCCGGCCTGGCTGCTGGGTGTTGCGGCGGGCATTGGCGAGCTGTTACAGCGGGTGTCGAGACGTCCCATGCCAATGAACCGGGAACGCCTGGAAAAGCTGCGTGCGCCGGCCTGGTTCGATGGTGAGCCTCTGGCCAGGGAAACCGGTTATGAGCCCCAACTGAATCTGGAACAGGCCTTGCCGCAAATCATCAGGGAATACAGAACGGATACCTGATCCCGTCAGGCTGTAGGTCGGGCTTCAGCCCGACAACGACACCCCGTCAGGGCATGAAGGGATTGAAAGAGCCCATGGGCCGGGCGATTTCCCGGACGTGCACGCGCATTATCGCCACTCCCTGGGTCATGTGCTCGAACCGCTTGTCCACATGGGACATGCCCGCCGCCATTCTGGCCATGTCCGCGTCCATCACCGTGATATCCGCCTCCATCTGATGCATGCTGGAGGATATGGACGGCATCATGTCGGCCATTTCCCCGGTATTTTTCACAATGTTGTCCATGCGTTGCATGTATTCTTCGAATTTCCGCACGTTGTTGGTAATGCGTATCATGCGCTTGGAGACCCTTTTCATGTTGCCATGCATGGAGTCCATGTTGTCCACGATGCCGTTCAGATCCTCGTAGAGTACCGCCACATAGTACACATTGATGCTCGCCAGGATTATGAGCAGCACCGATATGATGATGACGATGATCTTGTTGATGTAGAAATGGTGCTGACGCTCGTCCAGGTGCAGCTGAGTCTCCCAGCTCAGGCGTCCCACCATGTCGATGAACATGCGTTTTTCTTTCTGTGCCATGGCGGATCAGGGTATTGGGAACATCTTGTTGATGGTTCTGGCGGGTTTTGCCATGTGCTGCATGTCTGCCGCCATCAGCTGTACCTGGTCGTCCATGCGGGTGATGGAAACCGACATGCCATCGACGGAATGGCGCACATTGGTGACCTGCTTGCCCATGTCACTGATGGTCTGGCGCATCCGTTCCATGTCTTCGGTGATGGTGCTGATTTCCTGTTTCATGGTGGTGGTCTGCTCATCCATGAGCTGCAGCAGGGCCACCCGCTGGGCCATGGAGTCGATGTACTCGCTCATCTGGTCCATGCGCACGGTGACCGCCGTGAAATTGGTGTTCATGTCCAGCACCACGTTCGAGATGCGGTTGATCTGGGACGACAGGGTGAGCAGCAACACCAGGATGGAAATGGCGATGAGGGCCAGCACGGCCATGCCGATGCGTATGGCGTGCTTGAGGTCGTCCGCCAGCTTGGCGGAGATCTCGATCTGGCTGAGCATCATGGCCTCGAAAGACCGGGCAGCGCGCAGCAGCTGCTGATCGGAAATGTGTTCGGGTTTGTCTGATTTACTGGAAGTCATGGCAACGAACTCAATGGCACAGTGGAATACTATATCAATATGCCGTCTGTCAGGTGCAACTCTGTTTCTGTGGGGCCTGGGCGGCCCGGGCCGATCCGCCGAGAGGAGCATGCAGCGTTATTCTCCCTTACCGCGGTCGTGGGCAAGGATTTTTCATCTGGCAGGGAACAGTGCTATCATTAGCAAGTTATAAAATACTGGTGATGCGACAGGCGTTCCGCCGCAACACTGATTCAACCTGCTTACCGACTCGAGGAATACTATCGTGGCAAAGAAATTTTCTGCTCCCTTTCTTTTGTTGGCTGCCGCCGCTGTTTCCACCACGGCCGTTGCCGAAGATGATGTGCTGTCACGTATCAAGCCCGTGGGTCAGGTGAACATCAGCGGCGCCGCTGCTTCGGCTCCTGCTCCCGCCGCTGTTGCATCTGCTCCTGCTCCGGCTGCTGCTCCTGCCGCTGCCGCACCGGCTCCTGCTCCCGCACCTGCTGCGGCGCCTGCCGCTGCCGCCGATCCCGGCGCGGCCGCCTACCAGGCCAAGGGTTGCGGTGGCTGTCATGGCGCCAACGGCAAGACCACGCCCATGGGCACTTATCCCAAGCTCGCCGGTCAGAGCGCGGTCTATCTGCTGGCGCAGATGAAGGACATCAAGGGCGGCACCCGCGCCAATGGTCAGACGGCCATCATGAAGCCCATCATTGCCGGCGTCAGCGACGACGAGATGAAGGCCATTGCGGAGTGGCTGTCCAAGCAGTAATTACTCAAACGATCGCCTGTAGGTCGGACTTCAGTCCGACACACAACGGTGGATTGTCGGGCTGAAGCCCGACCTACAGCCCGGCATCATTCCAGCAGCGCTTTGAGATTGGCCAGGTGGGCTTTCCCCCTGGCCTTTTTGTTTTCTTCGGGTTCATCCTTGTCGCGGCCTTCCCAGGCCAGGTCTTCCCGGGGCAGTTCTTGCAGAAAACGGCTGGGCTCGCAAGCCACCAGCTCCCCGCCTTTGCGGCGCTTGCGCGCGTAGCTGATATGCAGTAGACGCCGGGCGCGGGTGATGCCCACATAGGCCAGGCGGCGTTCTTCTTCGATGTTGTCTTCCTCTATGCTGCTGTGGTGCGGCAGCAGGCCTTCTTCCATGCCCACCAGGAAGACATAGGGGAATTCCAGGCCCTTGGCGGCATGCAGGGTCATGAGGCTGACTCTGTCCTCGCTGTTTTCCTCGTCCTGGCGTTCCAGAATGTCCATCAGGCTCAGATGGCTGACCATGTCCGCCAGGCTTTGGCCGCGCATCTCGTCCTGCTGCAGCCGGGTGAGCCAGTCCAGCAGTTCGTCCACGTTTTCCATGCGCCTTGCCGCCGCCTTGTCGCTGGGGGCGGTCTGGTACAGCCACGCCTCGTAGTCCATGTCGCCGATGAGTTCACGCACGGTTTTTACGGCGTCGTCTTCGTGGGCCAGGCGGGACAGGTGGCGGATCCAGCGCTGGAAATCCTGCAAACGGTTCAGGGCGGCCGGCTTGAGCCGCTGGGCCAGCCCCAGCTCATCGATGGCCTCGAACAGGGGGAGTTCTCTTTCCGCGGCGTGGGCGGAGAGTTGCTCCAGGGTGCCGGGGCCGATCTGCCGCCTGGGCGTATTGACCACGCGCAGGAAGGCGGCGTCGTCATGGGGGTTGGCCAGCAGGCGCAGGTAGGCCATGAGATCCTTGATCTCGGTGCGGGAGAAAAAAGAGCTGCCGCCGCTGATGAAATAGGGAACATTGTGCAGGCGCAACAGCTTCTCGAAGATGCGCGACTGGTGGTTGCCCCGGTAGAGAATGGCATAGTCGCCGTAGCGGCGGCCGTGCATGACCTTCTGGTGGATGATCTCGGAAACCACCCGCTCGGCCTCGTTTTCCTCGTCCCGGCACTGGAACACGCGGATTTCCTCGCCGGGGCCCAGCTCGCTCCACAGGCGTTTTTCGAAGACATGGGGATTGTTGGCGATGAGCTGGTTGGCGGCTTTGAGGATGCGGCCCGTGGAGCGGTAGTTCTGTTCCAGCTTCACCACCTTGAGGGTGGGGAAGTCTTCCCTGAGGCGCGCCAGGTTCTCCGGCCGGGCGCCGCGCCAGGCGTAGATGGACTGGTCGTCATCGCCTACGACGGTGAGGGCGCCGCGCACGCCCACCAGCAGGCGCACCAGTTCGTACTGGGCGCTGTTGGTGTCCTGGTATTCGTCCACCAGAAGATAATGGATACGATGCTGCCAGCGTTCCAGGATGTCCGCCTGCTGCCGCAGCAGATTCACCGGAATCTGGATGAGGTCGTCGAAGTCCACGGCATTGTAGGCCCCCAGGGCGCGCTGATAGGCAGCATAGATCTGGCCATGGCGCAGGGCCAGCTCGTCCTCCGCCCGGGACATGGCTTCTTCGGGACTGAGCAGGTCGTTCTTCCACTGGGAGATCTGCCAGCGAGCCAGGCTGATGGCCTGGTTGTCGGCCTCGTCCTTGAGAAGGATTTCGTTGAGCAGTTGTTCGCTGTCCTGGGTGTCGAGAATGCTGAAACCCGGGCGCAGTCCGGCAGCCCGGCATTCCTTTTTCAGGATGTTGAGCCCCAGGGTGTGGAAAGTGGAGATGTTCAGGCCCCGGCTGTTGCCCCCGGTCAGCAGTTCGGCCACCCGGGACTTCATCTCCCGGGCGGCCTTGTTGGTGAAGGTGACGGCCGTGATGTGCCGGGGCGCCATGCCTAGGGTATTGACCAGGTAGGCGATCTTTCGGGTGATGACCCGGGTCTTGCCCGAGCCGGCGCCGGCCAGCACCAGCAAGGGGCTGTCCAGCCAGGCCACGGCTTCGCGCTGTCTTGGATTGAGATCGTGCATGGCCTATAGTGACTGTCCTGACTTCTGCCCAAAGAAGGGTGTCGCAAAAGCCCAGGGAAGGGCTTTTGCGACATCCTCCGAAGGGCAGGGATTTTAACCTGTAGAGCACAGACATGAACGATTTTTCCTCCATTCGTCCCCGTACCCCGGCCGTGGACGCGGAACTCAACCGCGAATCCTGGCGGGTGTTCCAGATCATGGCCGAGTTCGTCGAGGGCTTCGAGAAACTTAGCCGCATCCGTCCGGCGGTAAGTATCTTCGGCTCCGCGCGCACCCCGGAGGATCACCCCTGGTACCAGAAGGCGGAAGAAGTGGCCCGGCTGTTGTCCGAAGCCGGTTTTTCCGTCATCAGCGGCGGTGGCCCCGGTATCATGGAGGCGGCCAACAAAGGGGCTTATGCCGGGCCTTCCCCCAGCGTGGGGCTGAACATCGTTCTGCCCCGGGAGCAGCATGGCAATCCCTACCAGAATGTCTCCCTGACCTACCGCCATTTTTTTGCCCGCAAAGTCATGTTCATCAAGTACGCCACGGCCTATGTGGTATTGCCCGGGGGCTTCGGCACCCTGGACGAGCTGGCGGAATGCCTGACCCTGGTGCAGACGGGCAAGGGGCGGCGCATTCCCATCATTCTGGTGGACAGCAGCTTCTGGGCAGGCTTGCTGGACTGGTTCCGCGAGACGCTGTGCAAGGCGGGCACCATCGACCCCGAGGATATGAACCTGATCCAGGTCTGCGATGAGCCAGAGGCCATCGTCCAGGGCATCTTTCATCACTACGGCGGGCGCGGATTCGAGCCTTCTGCGGCTGAACGGGAAATCCTTCTGGAGTTATAATGACTGCTCATTCGTCCTCCAGGGAGCTGCCCATGAGAATTCTGATCCTTTCCGGCCTGCTGTTGTTCTGTGTGGTTTCCCTGGCGGAAGAACCCGCCCAGCAGCTTCCTCCCGGCGCCGAGGAGGAAGAAACCCTGGAGCCCGAAGTGACCATACGCCAGGAGGAGGACAGAACGGTTCATGAGTACCGGGTCAATGGCCGTCTGTACATGGTGAAGATCGTGCCCAGGATTGGCCCGCCTTATTACCTCATGGATACCAACGGTGATGGCGAGATGGATACGCGGGAAGATGACCCCAATGGCGTGGTGCTTCCCCAGTGGATACTCTTTCGCTGGTAGCCGACCATGGTTCGCAAGCTGGAAGCCATAGCGGATGCCACCGGGCGCCTGGTGGCCTGGTTCACCCTGCTCATGGTGCTGGTCACTTTTGCCGTGGTGGTGCTGCGCTACGCCTTCAACACCGGCTGGATCGCCATGCAGGAATCCATCACCTATCTGCATGCCCTGGTGTTCATGCTGGGAGCCGCCTACACCCTGAGGCATGGCGGCCATGTGCGCGTAGACATCTTCTACCAGAAACTCAGTGAAAAAGGACGCGCCTGGGTGAACCTGCTGGGCACGGCGCTGCTGCTCTATCCCCTGATGATCTTCATCCTCTGGATCAGTTGGGATTATGTGAGTGAATCCTGGACGGTACTGGAAGGGTCGCGTGAGGCGGGGGGATTGCCGGGGGTGTTCCTGCTCAAGACCCTGCTGCTGCTCATGCCCGTGGCCATGATGCTGCAGGGGCTGGCTCTGATGCTGCGCAGCCTGGACCTGATACGGGGCAAGCGGGATGGCTGAGTGGATGCCTTTCATCCTGTTCGGGGTGGTGGCCCTGGTGCTCATGCTGGGCTATCCCGTG
Organism: Sedimenticola sp.; assembly: GCA_027026755.1. Classification (GTDB taxonomy): domain Bacteria; phylum Pseudomonadota; class Gammaproteobacteria; order Chromatiales; family Chromatiaceae; genus Thiolapillus. The sequence continues at coordinate 56,645 of JALVNE010000304.1, forward strand.
GCCTTCACCCTGGGCGGGGTGTCCCTGATTTTTGCCTGGCTGGGTGAATGGCTGGAGCTGTTCGATGATGCTTTCCTGCAGGCCCTGCCCAACCGTCTCTATGGCGTGATGACCAACGAAACCCTCATCGCTGTCCCCCTGTTCGTGTTCATGGGGGTGATGCTGGAACGCTCCAAGGTGGCGGAAAGCCTGCTGGATACCATGGCGGACCTGTTTGGCGGCCTGCGTGGCGGATTGGGGATTTCCGTGACCCTGGTGGGCATGTTGCTGGCGGCCAGCACCGGCATCGTGGGTGCCACGGTGGTGACCATGGGCCTGCTGTCCCTGCCCACCATGCTCAAGCGCCGCTACGACCCGGCAGTGGCGGCGGGCACCATTTGTGCATCCGGCACCCTGGGGCAGATCATTCCGCCCTCCATCGTGCTGGTGCTGCTCGGTGACGTGCTGTCTTCCGCTTACCAGCAGGCGCAGCTGGACATGGGAAAATGGAACCTGGAAACCGTGTCCGTGGGGGATTTGTTCGTGGGAGCGGTAATACCCGGCGTGGGACTGGTGCTGATGTACCTGCTTTACCTGCTGGGCGTGGCTGTTTTTCGCCCGCAAAAAGTCCCGCCAGCGCCCAGGAGAGAAGGAGATCAGCAATCGCTGTGGAAGCGCGTACTCACGGTGCTGATGCCGCCTTTGTTGCTCATTGTGGCTGTGCTCGGCTCCATTCTGGCGGGCGTAGCCACGCCCACCGAGGCGGCTTCCGTGGGGGCCGTGGGGGCCATGCTGCTGGCGGCCCAGCGGCGCGAACTCAGCCTGGATTCCCTGCGCGAGGTCATGCAGTCCACAGTGCAGGTCACCAGCATGGTGTTCATGATCTTCATTGGTGCGGCGGTATTCTCCCTGGTTTTCAGGGGATTTGGCGGAGACGACCGGGTGGACGAGTTGCTCACCAACCTGCCCGGCGGGGTGGTGGGCGCTGTTGCCGTGGTGATGCTGCTCATGTTCCTGCTGGGCTTCATCCTGGACTTCATCGAGATCACCTTCGTGGTGGTGCCCATCGTCGGCCCCATCCTGCTGGCCATGGGCCTGGACCCTGTGTGGCTGGGCATCATGATTGCCATCAACCTGCAGACATCCTTTCTCACCCCGCCTTTCGGTTTTGCCCTGTTCTATCTGCGGGGCGTGGCGCCTCCGGAAGTCACCACAGGCGACATTTACAGAGGTGTGATACCATTCATCTTGATACAGCTCATCATGCTCGGCCTTCTGGCATGGTGGCCCGAGCTGGCGACTTGGTTGCCGGGCGTGGTGTATGCAGAATAACGGACCGTGGAGGAGTGGTCCGCATTAGCCGAACCGGTGAACCCGGTTCGGAAGGCAAGACGGTACCGCCAGGCGGATGGTTCGCAATGAATCGCCTGGTCACTGGTCTGCCAATGCTTAGCAGGATGTTGAAAAAGTCCTAGCATGGACTTTTTCAACCGCGGAAGCGGAAAACGCGGTTTCTCGCTTCCTTCATTTTCAATGGCTAACAGCCATTGATGGGTGGCACATCCTTGTGCCATACACAGTCTGGCGAAAAACGGTGTTTTTCAACAGCCTGCTAATGAATCAATAACTATATCTGAAAAAGGGGGGATTGCCGTGGCACAACGTATTAGCCTGGGTCTGGCCATAGTCATATTCATCGCGGGCGTCATTTTTACGGGCCTGTTCAACATGGGATTGGCTTATACCAATCAGATGGAGTTCTGCACGTCTTGTCACTCCATGAAAGTCAATCTGGAAGAATACAAGGAGACGGTACATTACAAGAGTGCTTCCGGGGTGCGCGCGGTTTGCGCTGACTGTCATGTGCCCAAAGCTTTCGTTCCCAAGATGGTGGCCAAGGTGCTGGCCTACAAAGACGTGCTGCATGAGATTCTGGGCACCCTGGATACCAAGGAAAAGTATGAAGCACATCGTTGGGAAATGGCCAATGAAGTGTGGGAGAAGATGAAGTCCACGGACTCCCGGGAGTGCCGTTCCTGTCATAAATGGGATGCCATGGACCTGGCCGAGCAGGATCGCAGTGCCCGCAAACGCCATGGCCGGGCACGGGATGAAGGCAAGACCTGCATCGATTGCCACAAGGGCATCGCCCACGAAGAACCGGATGAGCCGGAAGAAGACGATGAGGAAGCAGGCCAGGAGGGCTGACGGCAATGGTCATGAATTACAGAACGAGATTGCAGATGAATATCCGGATAATTTTGGGAAGCCTGTTGCTGCTGATGTCTTTTTCCCTGTTTGCCGGCGATCCCGAGCTGGACAGGGAACTCCGGCTGGCGGCCATCGTGGATGATGTGGAGGCCATCGAGAAACTGCTGGCCAAAGGCGCGGACGTGAACAGCGCCAACAAATACGGCAAGACGGCCCTGATGATGGCGGCGGAGAACGGTAACCTGGCAGCGACCTCGATTCTGCTAGCCCATGGCGCCGATGTGAACCGCAGGACGGTGGCGGGCTGCACGGCCCTGACCCTGGCGGCGGAGAATGATGAACCTGAGATAACAGCCTTGCTCATCGAGCGCGGCGCGGACCTGAATGCCCGTACCCGTGCTGGGACCACGGCCCTGCTGCTGGCGGCCCGTTATGGCATCGATGACATGGTGGAACAGCTCCTGTTTCGCGGCGCCAACCCCAATGACAGGGACAAGGAGGCACGCACCCCCCTGATGCTGGCGGCTGCCCATGGTCATGCCAAGACGGTGGATTTGTTGCTCAAACATGGTGCCAAGGTGAACCTGGCGGACAAGAAGGGCAAGACCGCCCTCATGTATGCCGTCGAGTCCGGTAACAACATGGACCTGGTCAAGGCGCTGGTGGAAGCAGGTGAAGATGTCAATGCCAGGTCCAAGGATGGTGCCACGCCCCTGATCTGGGCGGCAGGCAGCGGAAACGCCCAGGCCGTGGCTTATCTGCTGCAGCATGGTGCGGACATCAACGCCCAGGACAATGATGGCGCCACGGCGCTACTGGAAGCCGTGGACGTCAGAGAGCCGGAAGTGGTCAAGGAGCTGATCAGCCGGGGGGCGGATCTTTCCATCAGAAACAAGGAAGGCAAAACGGTGAAGGATATTGCCCGGGGATACCGAGACCAGCGGTGTATCAAGATACTGGAAGGTGCGAATCCCTGAGCTGCGGGGCTTCCTAGCAGCGATATCGAAACAAAGCGCCCGGAAACGGGCGCTTTGTCATTGGAGGATGATGAACAGGGAACTCAGCGGATCCTCATGGGCCGCCAGCTGCGGTCGAATCCGTCGAAATCGTGGTTTCGCCAGCCTCTGGGGGCTACGTTTTTCGGCTTCAGGCTTGCCACGTAGGAGAGTACGGCCACCTGTTCCCGCGGCGTGAAATTCTTTATCTGCTTGATCATTTTTTCATCGCCATTGCGCCGCCTGCCATTGCGTATCCAATTGAACTGGCGCGTGAGATAGCTGTAATGCTGTCCCTGGATGCGTGGCACATGTTCTTCCGGATCGCCTTCTCCATTCTCTCCGTGACAATCAGCGCACATCTCGTCATAGATGCGCTTGCCCTCCGCCAGATGCAGGGAAAAGCCCTGTTCGTTGTTTGGCGTCATGGGCAGGCTTGCCACATAGGCGGCCACGTCCGCGATATCCTGCGGGCCTCCCAGGGCCCGGCGCGATGAAAAGGCGCGCATGATGGGGTTGTCCCTGTTGCCCGCACGGAAATCGGCGAGCTGCTTGATGATGACGTTCTTCAGCTGTCCGGCAATCTGCGGGTAACCGCTGCCGGGAACGCCCCATCCCTCGGGACCGTGACAGGTGATACAGCTCGCCTTGTACAATTTCTTGCCGTTCTCCACGTCAGGGGTGAGCTTGATTGCTGCTTCGAATTCATCAGGGTCGGTATTCACGGCCAGGGAAGGAGCGGCAAGCCCCATGGTGACTGCTCCCGCCAACAGGCTGTAAGTGATTTTTCCCTTGCGGGAGGAAACGAATAGGTTGAGTATGCTTCTGCTCATGGCTTGTATCCTGAGTGTTCCGCTTTATTGTTGGTCAGAAAATCCGGGCACCGGCAAAGCGACCGGGTTCCATGGCTGGAATATCCGCGGAGTTATTAATTTATTACCCGGCAACCAAATATATCGTCCTCAGTCGTCCTGTCTGCGCGGGTGGCAAGGCATCTACGCGCCGTCGTGAGTCATTCTGCAGCAAGTGTTGATAACGGCGTCCACCCGCACAGACAGGGCGGCTTGTCTTGTTATCGATTTGTCAACTGCTTCAAACGGGACGACATATTTGGTTGCCGGAATAATAGTTTCGGCCGGAGAAACCTCCAGTTCCGGGACAGCCAGATCAGGTGAATGGGCTCTGCTGCACGGAATGGGGTTTGGTGTTCCGGGCCAACAGACACAGTCGGTTTTCACCTTTATCCTGGTTGTTGTTTTTCTGCTGGGATATACGATACCGCCTTCATACCCATTTTAACAACCTATAATATCCACTGGTGATTGTATTTGACTCAAGTCATGTGCCTTCCTGCCAGGTAATATCGCCGGGCGCGAGGATATCCGCAATGGAAAATCATAATTTAATTATTATGTAATATGCTAACATATTGTTTTTTAAAGTATAATTTTCTTGATCTGAGAGGGGGCTGGTGCTATTCTTCAAACCATGCCTTCGCATAAGAGTTACAGATGTACCAAAGGAGGCGAATTTGGAGGGGGGTGCCGCCAGCGGACGGTGGCATCAAAATTCGATAAACACGGGAACCTTTAGAATTATATCGTCCATCCCGACCTGCCGGCCCTGAGGGGGTTTTGATAGCGGTTCCCTGGTGAATCGTCTGTGCAGGCGGTGGAATTTCTCAGGGATCTCCCGATAACAGCCCGATAACAGGGGGTTATATTATGAGAAAAGCCTTGTCCACAGCTATTGTTACTGCATTGGCAGTTGGTGCCTGTACGACTCAGCAAGAAGTTGCTGAGAAAGCGCCTGCAAAAGCTGCCGAATCACATGCAAAAGCTGTATCCGTAGGGCCCAAGATGTATGGTGGTCCGGAAGTCGCGGCGGATACCAGCAAACCCAAGAACGATTACAACATCACCATCAACTACGAGCTGGGTATGCACTGTACCGGCTTTGATTTCACTTATTGCTGTGTGCTGCCGCCCTACAACTCGGTGCAGTCCCAGGTCATCAAGACCGCAACCGGTAAGAAGAAATATCCTGAACTGCTGGAAGCTGACGAAAAAGACCCCACGGTGGTTGTTGACGGCAAGAAGCGTTTCAAGCTGGCCTATGGTTTTGTTGACAATACTTATTCCGAAGGCAACAAGCTCAAGTACTGGGACGTGCCTTATGACGTAAATGGCAACGGCAAGTACGACAAAGATGAAAGCGTTGCCAATGCCTACTGGACGCATTTGTACGTCTATAAGGATTTGAAAGGCACCAATCCCAAGGGTACCAGCGCCGACAAGGAAAAACTGTTTGTCGGTCTGCAGGTTCCCGTACCCCGGGACAACGGCCCGGCTGGCGCTGCCGCGCCCAGTCCCATGAGTGGCGGTCACCTGCATTACACGGGTGAGAAAGGCACCATCGTTTATACCAAGTCTCCCGTGTTGGACAATGTGCCCATCGTGCTGACCAACCCCGGTATTTGGGATGCCTTGGGCCTGCCGCTGACGCCCTTCAATGATCGTACCGCGGCCAAGGATCTGCTCACCCTGGTGGAGAGTGATATCCAGCCCTTCCAGGAAAACTGGGTAAGCTTGGTGGATGCCGATACCGGCAAGCCCGTGCTGGACAGCCACAGCGGCAAGCCCATCACTTTCGTGGGCACCAACCCCATCGACATTCCCAACTGCTCCAACTGTCACGCCAACGAAACGGCCAATGGCAAGAAGTACAACCTGTACAAGCAGGAGCGGGCCTTCTGGAAAGGTTTGGGCGCGTCCGACTGGATTGCCGATCTGAAAGCGACCTCCGTTTCCATCCTGGAGATGCATGACGATCACAATGGCACGGACTTCATGAAGAACTATGACCCCAACAGCCGGGCCACGATGAACCGTCTGGGCCGTGATCCCGTACTCTGTCAGAAGTGTCACGCGGATAACGTCATTGGCGTGCTGGCTTCCGCCAAGCACAAGAACAAGGAAGGCAAGGAAGTACAGGTGCCAGCACTGACAGAGGCCATTCATACGGTTCACCAGACCAAGAAGCCTCTGGCTGATTCTCAGGGCCGTAGTGGCGCCTGCCAGGGCTGCCACCCTGCGCACCGTTATGACCGCAACATGGACAATTATCCCATCACGCCGGATGGTAAGAATGCCTATGCCGACGCGGACAACCGGGATGCTTCCGGCGGCTGCTATGTGGGCCGTGACGTACACTCCAACCCCAACAAGGACAAGGACGGCGTGGAAACCGACGAGCATCTGAATGCCATCGGTAAATGGCTGCAAACCAATGTCTCCCAGATCGGCAACGGCAAGGGCGGCAAGGGTCTGTGGTGCACCAACTGCCACAACCAGCTGTCCCGGGAGCTGTATCAGCGTGACAACCTGAAGAACGCCTTTGCCCAGACTGGCGATACCATCCGCAACAAGTCTCTGGATGAGATTGCCAAAGCCATTGGTGTAAGCAAGCAGGAACTCATCGACAAGTACATCGATCCCAAAGTGGTGCTGGATTCCAAGGGGCATGACACCCCGGGTAAATCCGGTATCCTGCTGACTTGGGCCAAGAAGCGTACCGTGCCCGATATCGCGGTCATTGCGCTCAAGGGCAACGGCCCCATGGTGAGCAAGGACGAAGATGGTGACATCAACGTGGTACCCCTGTCCGCCAACCCCGCCGTGGATATCGCCAGCTTGAAGCTGCCCAAGGGTGCTACCGGTGCGGCTGCTGTTCCCTACGAAGCCGCAACCCATGGCCGCGACTACTGGCTGTCAGCTGGGGCGCCGCACTGCGCGGACTGCCACGAAGCGCCTTTCGTGGAAGGTCAGGGTGGCGTGGCATTCCCCATCAACCAGCCTGGCAAGTACAGCCTGATGCGTTACTCCAAGGGTCATGCTGGCCTGGCCTGTCAGGCCTGCCACCAGTCCATCCATGGTCTGTATCCGGTCAAGAATACGGCCGATACCACCACTTACAAGCAGGCACCGCAATACAACCCGGATGGTTCTCATGGACCCTTCCGCTGCGCGGCTTGTCATGAGGTGAACGAGAAGGGCGTGCCCTTCCTGGCCAAGAAGGATGATGACTACAAGTGGAAAGGTCGCTATATCTCTGAGGATTATGACGCCGCTGTAGCCTGGATGCACGCAACTGCACCGGATCTGGGCGGCAAGATTCCTGATGAGGATGACGACGACTGATCCATGCCAACAGAAACCGGCTCTGCGGGGCCGGTTTCAAATCGGAAACAGGGAGCCTGGCTCCCTGTTTTTGTTCCTGCCAGGCTTTTTCAGGTAGCGGGCAGCCAAACATATTGATGGTGAAGATTTTATGAGCTTTGCGAAACCGACATTCCTTTTATTATTATTTCTGGCGATTGTCCTGCCCGGTATTGCCTCGGCCAAGGCTTCGGAAGTGCTGGTCACCGTCGGGCCGGAAAGCGTGACGGCGGCCGATCTCGAAACCGCAGTGCGTTCGTCGCCTTTCGCCACCCAGTTCAATACCATGGATGAGCCCGAACAGGCGGTGCTGCGCGGTAGTCTGCTCAAGCGCCTGGTGGCATTGCGCCTGTTACGTCTGGAGGCCAGGGCCAGGGGGCTGGATCGCCGGCCGGAGTTCCTCCAGGAGCTGGAAGACTATCGCACATCGCGCCTGTATCGTTATTACATCCAAAAGCTGCGGGAGCAGTTGACGATTTCCCAAGACAAGCTCGACGAGTTGAAGGAAACCTATAAAGGGCAGCCCGATGCTCTCGAGGCGGCCAAGGCGTCCATGTTGTCTGAAGATTTCAAGAAGCTGCGCCTGCTGAGCTTGCAAATGCTCAGGGAAAAGCAGCACGTCGTGTTTTACACAGACCGTATAGCCGAGGGCATCACGCCAGACACGTTGCTCATGCAGGGTGACAAGATCAGCCTGCGTTACGGAGATATCGTTGATGTGGACGAATTCCCGAAAATGCCCGACAAGGAATGGGTGGAGGAGCAACTGTATCAGCGAACCGAGTTGCTGCTCTTTGCCCAGGCCGCAGCGGATGAGGGCGTTGATGTAAGCGCCGCGGTAGAGGATTATGCGAATGAACTGCTGCCCGCCATGATGATGGAGGAGTTGGAGCAGGAGTGGATTCCCGATGATGCGGCCCTCAAGGCCTATTTCGATGCCAATCCGGAATTGGCGCAAGTGCCGGAGCGCTGGCATGTGGGACAGCTGGTGGTGTCATCCTATGCCCAGGCGGCGGCCATGAGGCGGCGAATCGAACAAGGCGAGAGCCTGTTCGTGCTGGCAGGGCGGTACAGCATCGATCCCTGGGGGCGTTCCCACAATGGCGACATGGGCTGGTTCAAGGAAGGAGAGGGTGTACCCGCCATCGAGCAGCGCCTCAAGTCCATGGCCGATGGCGAAGTGAGCGATATCATTCATACAGGGAAGGGCTATCATCTGGTCACGGTCATCGAAAGGCGACCGGGCAAGACGCGCAGCTTTGCATCCATGAAGGACAAGCTGCGTCAGAGCATCGTGGATGAAAAGCTTGCTACCTATCTGCAGAGCCTCCAGGAAAAATATCCCGTGGAGTGGAAAATCCTGGCAAACGGTGAAAGCGGAAAGGAGGCGGCCGGTGGTTAGGCTGTTCTGGTCTGGGCTTGTCCTGGCCCTGCTGTTGGCTGGCTGTGGGTCCAGCGTGGATGCTTCAGCAAAGGATGACAGGGAACAGGAGCCGGCGCCGCCGAAGACCACCACTACGGCTTTGCCGGAACGAACCAACAATGCCTGGGAGATGGCGCCTTTCCAGTTGGAAGACCTAAACGGCGTGAAGCACAGCCTGGAAGACTGGAAAGGCAAGGTCATCATGATGAACTTCTGGGCCAGCTGGTGCGGTCCCTGCCAGTACGAGATTCCTGAATTCGTCCAATACCAGAAGACCTACGGTGACAGAAACCTGCAGCTGCTGGGCATAGGTGTGGATGAGAAGCGCAAGCTGGCCAATGTGGCCCGCAGCCTGGGAATCAACTACCCGGTGCTGGTGCTCAGCCCCATGGACTCCCGCCAGCTGATGCGCAAATGGGGCAACGATACGGGTATCATTCCCTATACCGTGGTCATTGCCAGCAACGGGCGCATCAAATACATCCACCGTGGTCAGATGGATGAAGAGGCGTTCAATACCTATGTGAAACCCCTGTTGGATTGAACTGTCCAACCACCGTGATGACTGAGCATTACAACCGCATGGCCTCCAGGCCTTGGCTCGCCGCCAGTTTTGCCGCCATCTTCATGGTGGTGCAGCTGGTGGCGGCCTCTCATCATCACCATTGGTTATCTTCCGCACAGGACGATACCTGTGCTCTTTGCCTGTTGCAGTCCGATGGCTCAGCAGGCTTTGTGTCTCCTGCCTTGCAAATCAAGGGGCCTTATCTCCTGGTGCTTGCCGCGCCAGCCATCGTTTTCAGGGAATATCAGCCTCACCAGCCGCTGGTGGCTGTAGCCCGTTCCCCTCCTGATACGCTTTCCTGAACAGTCATTCACGCCGTTTGATATGCCCACCTGTTCTTCAGGTGGGCATGGACGGCAGTTGATTCACGTCAGTAAATCTTCCCGCCCCTTGGTCTTGATGCCATGAATGGGCGGCCTGCTGACGTGGTTGTCAGATTGAAAAAGGAAAGTACCCCGATAAAGAACAAGATATTGCTTGCGGCAATGTCCGCTTGCCTCGTGTCACCCCTGAGTGCGGCCCCCCGGCAGGATATTGAACAACTGAAAAAACAGCTGGAAACCCTGCAGAAAAATTACCAACAGCAGATATCGGCCTTGCGGGAGCGGATTCAGGCGCTGGAGGCGCAGAATGCCCAGGCGCCGATCGCGCCTGCAAAGACATCAGGGGTGCAATCCCGCCCCAATGCCTTCAATCCCGCCATTTCCCTGATTCTCAACGGCCGCTACCAGTCTTTCAGGAAAGACAGAGGTGATGCCATCCCCGGCTTCAGTACGGGTGAAGAATCCGGGAACGGCAGCGAGGGCTTTTCCCTGGGCGAGTCTGAACTGAATATGCAGGCCAGCATCGACGACTGGCTGTATGGCAACTTCACCCTGGCCGTCGCCGATGAGGGCGAAGGCGCGGAAGTGGAGCTGGAGGAAGCCTGGCTGCAAACCCAGAGCCTTCCCCATGACCTGACCCTCAAGGCAGGGCGTTTTCTCTCGGCCATCGGCTACATGAACGAACGCCATGCCCACACGGATGATTTTGCCGACCGGCCCCTGCCCTACCGGGCCATGCTCGGCAATGCCTACAAGGATGATGGCCTGCAGCTGCGCTGGCTGGCCCCCACGGACACTTTTGTCGAAGTGGGTGGAGAGTGGCTGCGTGGCGCCCAGTACCCGGCAGGTGGCGATGCGCACAATGGAACCGGCAGCTGGAGCCTGTTTGCCCATGCCGGGGGCGATGTGGGCATCAGCAACAGCTGGCTGGCGGGAATCTCCTATCTGTCCATCGACACCAGGGACAGGGAATCAGGCGACGAGGACGCGCCCGATATCTTTACCGGCAGCAGCCATCTGCTGATTGCCGACATGGTGTGGAAATGGGCGCCTGGCGGAAACGGCTACCGTCACAATGCGGTGCTGCAGGGCGGGTTGTTCTGGCGGCAGGAAAACGGTGATTTTTCTCCCGGAGGGCAAGCTGAGCAGAAATATGACGAAAACCAGTTTGGCTGGTATGCCCAGGCGGCCTACCAGTTCATGCCGGGATGGCGTGTTGGTATCCGGGGATCAGGCCTGCAGGCGGACAACCCAGGCGCGGCTTTTGCCGGCACCGCTCTGGACCCGTTGGGACATGATCCCTGGGAAGCCAGTCTCATGATCGACTGGCGGCACAGCGAATTCAGCCTGTTGCGCCTGCAGTACACCCATGATGAATCCCAGCCATTGAGTGATGAGCGGTTCATCCTGCAATACATCGTCGCCCTGGGAGCTCATGGCGCCCATCAGTTCTGAGGAGATTGTGATGAAAATACACGCATTACTGACAAGCCTCTTGCTGGGGTTCACCCTGCAAGCTCAGGCCGATATCCGCATATTTGCCTGTGAACCGGAGTGGGGGGCTCTGGCGACAGAGTTGGGTGGTGACAAGGTCCAGGTCAACACGGCAACCACGGCCTTGCAGGACCCTCATCATGTGCAGGCACGTCCCAGTCTGATTTCCCGCATGCGCCGCGCGGATCTGCTGGTCTGCACGGGCGCGGATCTTGAAATCGGCTGGCTGCCTCTGCTGTTGCGCCGCGCGGGCAATGCCAGGGTACAGCCAGGAAAGCCGGGCTATGTCGAAGCGGCATCAGCAGTTGCCCTGCTGGACCGGCCCGAGCGGCTGGACCGTGCCCAGGGGGATGTACATCCCCAGGGGAATCCCCATATCCAGACCGATCCACACAATATTCTCAAGGTGGCCCGGTTGCTGGCGCAGCGCATGGAGAGCGTGGACCAGGAGAACGCCGGTTACTACCGGCAGCGCCTGGATGACTTCAGCCAGCGGTGGCAAAAAGCCCTGTCGCGCTGGGATGAGCAGGGGAAAGCCCTCAAAGGCCTGCCCCTGGTGGTGCAGCACAATGGCTGGGTGTACATGGAACGCTGGCTAGGCCTGAAACGGGTGGCTACCCTGGAGCCCAAACCAGGCGTGCCGCCCAGCACCTCGGATTTGTCCCGGGTGCTGACCGTCCTGAAAAACCAGCCTGCCAAAGCCGTGATCCGGGCGGCTTACCAGGATGACCGCCCCAGCGCCTGGTTGGGAGAACATGCGGGGATTCCCCAGTTGGTACTGCCTTTCACCGTGGGGGGTGATGACCAGTCCGGGGATCTGTTCAGTCTCTATGATCGCACCCTGTCTCTGTTGTCGGGCGTGAAATGATGGCCTGGGTGGACTGGGCGGTCGTGGGTGCGCCCATGACTGCCGGATTGCTGGTGTTGAGTACCCATGTGCTGCTGGGGCGGGAGGTGCTGCGCCGCGGCATCATATTCATCGACCTGGCCATCGCGCAGATTGCAGTACTGGGCGTGTTGGTGGCGCAGCAGCTGGGCTGGCCCGAAGGCGGCTGGTCCACCCAGGCATCCGCCCTGGCGGCGGCCCTGGGCGGGGCCTTGCTGCTGCATGGCTTTGAGCGCTTCTGGCCCAAATATCAGGAAGCCTTGATCGGCATCAGCTTCGTCATGGCCGCCACTGGCGCGCTGCTGTTGAGCGCCGGAAATCCCCATGGCGCGGAACATCTCCAGGAACTGCTCAGCGGCCAGCTGTTGTGGGTGCGCTGGGAACAGCTGGGCTGGATGGCGGTATTGTACGTCCTGATCCTTCTGGTCTGGCGCTGGCTGGGGCATCAGGGGCGGCGTTTCTATCTGCTGTTTTCCCTGGCGGTGACCGCATCGGTGCAGATCGTGGGCGTCTATCTGGTGTTCGCCAGCCTCATCATCCCTGCCTTGGCCGTGCGGCGACTGGGCGATGTGAGTGGATTGCTGACAGGGTATGGCATCGGCGCCCTGGCCTATGGCGGCGGGCTGTTGTTGTCCTCGGCCCTGGACCTGCCTGCCGGCCCGGTGGTGGTGTGGCTGCTGGGGATAGTATCGGTGGTGGTGGGGGTGATGGTGTCCCGGCGTTTTTGACCCCCGGGGTCGGAGTCAAATGGGGACATGGTCGGGTGGATTCCACGGTAGAGGAATTTTCAGCCTTTGTTCCTTGTAGCGACTTGAGGTGAATTTGACTCCGACCCCTCACTGCGGCACCTCCGGGGTCGGAGTCAAATGTGGACATGGCGGGGAAGATTCCACGATTGAGGAATATTCAGCCTTTGTTCCTTGTAGCGACTCGAGATGAATTTGACTCCGACCCCTTGCCTGCCCCTCATCGCCAATCAGGACAAGCAATTTACAGAAATTCCCTGTAAAATCATCCTCCTTTTGTGGTAACGGCTGGCGTCCATGCTGGAAGTACTCAACCTGCAATGCACCCGGGGTGACAGGCACCTGTTTTCAGGTGTGGGCTTCACCCTGTCCGAGGGAGAGCTGCTGCATCTGTATGGCCACAACGGCAGTGGCAAGACCACGCTGATGCGCACCCTCTGCGGCCTGGTGGCCCCCACCGAGGGAGAGGTGCGCTGGAAGGGCGAGCCCATCCGCGGGCAGCGGGACGAGTTTGCCGCCGAACTGCTTTATCTGGGCCACAAGAATGGTCTGAAAGACGATCTCACCGGCATCGAGAATCTGCTGGTGGCCTGCCGCATGGCCGGTCTGGCGCTGCGGGAGGAGCAGGCCTGGGAGGTGCTGGAACGCATGGGCCTGCGCGGCCATGAGGATCTGCCCGCCCGGGTGCTGTCCCAGGGACAGCAGAAGCGGGTGGCCCTGGCGCGGCTGCTACTGAGCAAGGCGCCCTTGTGGATTCTCGACGAGCCTTTCGTCGGGCTGGACGTGGCGGCGGTGGCTTTGCTGGAGCAGGTGATCGCAGACCACGTCGCCGCTGGCGGCCTGGTGGTCCTGACCACCCATCAGGAAGTCGCCCTGACCTCCGGCAAGGTGAAGAAGCTGCGCCTGGGCTGGAAGGAGGACGGCCATGTTTAGCGCTTTCCGCACCATCGTCCACCGGGATCTGCTGCTGGCCATGCGGCGGCGCTCCGATGTGCTGACCACCCTGTTCTTCTTTGTCATTGTGGTCAGCCTGTTTCCCCTGGGCATAGGTCCGGAGCTTGACACCTTGCGCCTCATCGCACCTGGTGTGTTCTGGGTGGCGGCCCTGCTGGCGTCCATGCTGGCCCTGGAGAAGCTGTTCTTCGTGGATTACCAGGATGGCGCCCTGGAGCAAATGCTGCTGGCGCCCCAGCCGCTGTTCATCCTGGTGCTGGGCAAGGTGTTCGCCCACTGGCTGGTGACAGGGCTGCCCCTGGTGTTGCTGTCGCCGCTTTTGGGCCTGCAGTATGACCTGTCGGGTGAAATCATCGGCATCATGATGCTGACCCTGCTCATCGGCACGCCAGCTCTCGGCCTCATCGGTTCCATTGGCGCTGCTCTGACCTTGGGCATTCGTGGCGGTGGAGTGCTGGTTTCCCTGCTGGTGCTGCCGTTGTATATTCCTGTACTGATTTTTGGCGCGGGCGCCGTGGAGGCGGAAGCCTCGGGCCTGGGGGGTGCGGGGCATCTGTCCATGCTCGGCGCCATCTTGCTGCTGTCGATACTGGCGGCCCCCCTGGCAACCGCTGCCGCTTTGAGGATATCGGCGGAATAATTCCTGTTATGCTGGGTAAACCTATATGAATCTTACAGTGGAAATGCGGTTTTGTGCCATGCATGACCGTAGGTCGGACTTCAGTCCGACGCCAGCTCGTGGTGTCCGATGTTGTCGGGCTGAAGCCCGACCTACAGATGGTTTTTTCCAAAATCAGGGGAGTAGGGGGGAAATCCATGAAAGTTAACAAGAATTTAAGCTACAAATGGAATTTTGCCCTTATTCTGTGGTCCGAAACTGAAGCGCCTGGCTACACAGGCCCATCTGCATGAGTGGACGAATGGTCAATATCTACAAGTTTGCCTCGCCGGCCACCTTTTATCCCCTGGCGGGAAAGATTGCCCGGGTTTCCGCCTGGATTGCGGTGCTGCTGCTGGCCATCGGCCTGTACATGAGCTTTTTCGTTGCGCCCACGGATTACAAGCAGGGCGAAGGCTACCGTATCATTTTCATCCATGTGCCGGCCGCCTGGATGTCCATGTTCATCTATGTGGTGATGGCCTTCTGGGCGGGGGTGGGGCTGGTGTTCAATACCCGCCTGTCGTCCATGATGGCTCAGGCTCTGGCGCCCACGGGGGCCATCATGACCTTCATCGCTCTGTGGACCGGGGCTTTCTGGGGCAAACCCATGTGGGGTGCCTGGTGGGTCTGGGACGCCCGTCTCACCTCGGAGCTGATATTGTTCTTCCTCTACATAGGTTTCATTGCCCTGCAGGGAGCCATCGACGACAATCGCCGGGCCGACCGCGCTGGCGCTGTGCTGCTGCTGGTGGGCGTGGTCAATATTCCCATCATCTATTTCTCGGTCAAGTGGTGGAACACTTTGCATCAGGGGGCTTCCGTGAGCATCAAGAACGGTTCCAGCATGAGCACCATCATGCTGCAGACCATGCTCATCATGACTTTCGCTTTCTGGGCCTACAGCATTGCCGTGGCCCTGTACCGGGTGCGATCCATTATCCTCGAGCGTGAAAAGGACGTGCGCTGGGTGTCTGAATTACCGGAGATACGCCGATGAAGTCTCTGTCGGAATTTTTCAATATGGGGGGCTACGCCCTCTATGTGTGGGGTTCTTTCGGGATGACAGCCTTGCTGATGATCATCGAACCCATACTGGTGCACCAGCGCCGCAAGGCGGTGCTGCAGCGGATATCCCGCCTCATTCGCATCAAATCGGAGCAAAACTCATGAAAGCCAGACATAAGCGATTCGGTTTCCTGATCGTGGGCCTGGTGGTGCTGGGCGCCGCTGCATGGCTGGTGTTCAATGCCCTGGGCAACAATCTTTCCTATTTCTTTTCGCCCACCGAGGTGGCGGAGCACAAGGCGCCAGCCAATCATGTGTTCCGTCTTGGCGGTCTGGTGCAGCCCGGTTCCCTGGAACGGGGTGAGAAACTCACCGTGCACTTCAAGGTCACCGACAATCAGCACACGGTGAAGGTGGCCTACACGGGGATTTTGCCGGACCTGTTCAAGGAGGGGCAGGGCGTCATCGCCCAGGGACGTCTGGGGCCGGATGGCGTCTTTGTGGCCGATGAAGTCCTGGCCAAGCACGATGAGAACTACATGCCGCCGGAAGTGGCGGATGCCCTGGAAAAAGGCCACCAGCAAGGCGTCGAGGCCATGGCCAAGGGGAACAAGCCGCTATGATTCCCGAGATTGGACATTTTGCCCTGATACTGGCTTTCGTCGTCGCCATGGTGCAGGCCATCCTGCCCCTGGCCGGCGCCCATAAAGGCATCGCTTCCTGGGTCGCTGTCGCCAAGCCGGCCGCCCGCCTGCAGTTCGTCTTCATGGCCATTTCGTTCGGCTGCCTCACCTGGAGCTTCATGCAGAATGATTTCTCCGTGCTCTACGTGGCTTCCAACTCCAACACGGCCCTGCCGGAAATCTACAAGATTTCGGGTGTCTGGGGCGCCCATGAGGGTTCACTGCTGCTATGGGCGCTGATCCTTTCCATCTGGACCACCGCCGTGACTTTGTTTGGCCGTTCCATCCCTCCAGTGATGATGGCCCGGGTGCTGGGCGTGCTGGGGCTGGTGGCCATTGGCTTCCTGGCATTCATGCTGTTCACTTCCAATCCTTTCGAGCGTCTCATGCCGCCCGCGGCCGAAGGCCGGGATCTCAACCCCCTGCTGCAGGATCCGGGGTTGGCCATTCATCCGCCCATGCTCTACATGGGTTACGTTGGCTTTGCGATTCCTTTTGCGTTTGCCCTGGCGGCCATGCTGGGCGGCCGTCTGGACGCGGCTTGGGCGCGCTGGTCCCGTCCCTGGACCCAGATTGCCTGGGTCTTTCTCACCCTGGGCATCGCCCTGGGTTCCTGGTGGGCCTATTATGAACTGGGCTGGGGCGGCTGGTGGTTCTGGGATCCCGTAGAAAATGCCTCCTTCATGCCCTGGCTGGTGGGTACGGCCCTGATGCACTCCCTGGCGGTGACGGAAAAGCGTGGCGCCTTCAAGGCCTGGACGGTGCTGCTGGCCATCTTCGCCTTCTCCCTGAGTCTGCTGGGCACCTTCCTGGTGCGCTCCGGGGTGCTGACCTCGGTCCATGCTTTTGCTTCCGATCCGTCCCGGGGACTGTTCATCCTGTTCTTCCTCATTGCCGTGGTGGGCGGCTCCCTGACGCTCTATGCCCTGCGTGCGTCCCACGTTCGCAGCTATGTGCGTTTCGATTTGGTATCCAAGGAGACGGCCCTGTTGCTCAACAACGTGATCCTGGTGGTCACCTGCGCCAGCATCCTGCTGGGCACCCTCTATCCCCTGCTCATGGACGCCCTGGGCGTGGGCAAGATTTCCGTGGGGCCGCCCTATTTCAATGCGGTGTTCATCCCCCTCACCATTCCCCTGGCGGTGCTGGTGGGCGTGGGCACCCTGGCGCGCTGGAAGAAAGACAGTTTCAGTAATATCTGGCCGAAAGTGCGCGTGGCCCTGGTGGCGAGTTTGGTGTTTGGCGTGCTGTACCCCGTGGTGGTCATGCAGCAGTTTACCTGGCAGGCGGCGCTGGGCATGATTCTGGCCTTCTGGGTGTTCTTCACCAGCCTCAAGGCGGCGAAGGAGCAGGCGCGCGGTCGTGGATTGGGGGGGCTGTCCCTGTCCCAGTGGGGCATGACCCTGGGGCACACAGGCATTGCCGTGTTCATCGTGGGCATTACCCTGACCTCCATCTACAGTACGGAGAAGGATTTGCGGTTGGAGAAGGGGGAGACCTTCGAAATGGGCGGTTATGCTTTTACCTTCAAGGGCGCCACCCACTTGAAGGGACCAAACTACGAGGGTGACCGGGGTGAGGTGGTCATCACCCGGAATGGTGAAGTCATCGCCACCTTGTATCCGGAAAAGCGCAACTACCGCTCCGGTATGCCCATGACCGAGGCGGGAATAGACGCGGGCCTGACCCGCGACCTGTTCGTGGCCATGGGAGAACCCCTGGGTGACAAGGGCGCCTGGAGCGTGCGCATCTATCACAAGCCCTATGTGCGCTGGATCTGGCTGGGAGCCCTCATCATGGCTTTGGGCGGTATCTGCTCGGCTTCCGACAAGCGGTATCGGGTATTGGCGCGCCGCGCTGTTATGGCAGACAAGGCAGGAGCAATCGCATGAGCAAGAATCGCGCTTTCATTCCCCTGCTGATCTTCCTGGCCATGGCCGGGCTGTTCTATTTCGTTCTCATGCAGATGAACAAGGGGGAATACAACCCACGGGATATTCCCACCGAATTCATTGGCCGCCAGGCCCCCGCCATCGATCTGCCCAGCCTGTTCGATGACAAGGTCAGGGTCAAAAGCAGCGACTATGCAGGCAAGGTGTGGCTGCTCAATGTCTGGGGTACCTGGTGCCCGGAATGCTGGAAAGAGCATCCCTATCTGCTGGAACTCAAACGCCAGGGAATTCCCATCGTCGGCGTGGACTGGCGGGACGACAGGGAAGAGGCCATTGCCTTCATCAAACAGCAAGGCAACCCCTTCGTGGCATTGGGCTTTGATCCCAACAGCGACGCGGCCATCGACTGGGGCGTGTATGGTGCGCCTGAGACTTTTCTCATCGATGCCCAGGGCATCATCCGGGAAAAGTATGCCGGGGCGCTTCATCCCAAGGTCTGGCAGGAAAAGTTCGCCAGATATTTTCAGCCGTCCAAATCAGCGGAGTAAGACATGAAGCATAGTTTTGGCAGGGCAGTAGGCCTTGTTTTGATGCTGTTGTTCAGCGCTGCGGGTCTGGCGCGCATCGATACCTACCAGTTCTCCGATCCCCAACAGGAGGACTTGTATCATGAACTGACCCAGGAACTGCGTTGCCTGGTATGTCAGAACCAGAATATTGCGGATTCCAATGCGGAGCTGGCCAAGGATCTGCGGCGCAAGACCTATGAATTGGTGGTCAAGGGCCAGGACAAAGACCAGATCGTGAATTACATGGTGAAACGCTATGGGGACTTCGTCAGGTACAAGCCCCCGTTCAACGCCAGTACGATCATATTGTGGTTGGGGCCGGGCATCATCTTGGTGCTGGGCGTGGTGATGCTGATCCGCATCATTCGCCGCCGGCCGGCCAGTGCCAAGCCCTTGCTCACGGAAGAACAGCGCAGACGCGCTGAACAATTGCTCGGGGAGCAGGACGGCAGGGACGCGAGCAAAGACCAAAAAGATGATTCCACCGGGGACAAATAATGACGTTTTGGATAATTGCTGCCCTGATGACCGGGCTGGGCGTGGCCGTGCTTGCCTTCGTGTTGTTGCGCAAACGTCCCGATATCGCAGACAACCAGCGTGAGCAGAATCTGTTGCTGGCTAAGGAGAAACTGGCAGAACTCGAGCGAGAAAAGGCGGCGGGCAATCTTGATGAGGAAACCTATGCTCAGGCCAGGGAGGAGCTGGAAACCGGGCTGCTGGAAGACACAGAAGGCGAGGATGTGGTTGCCAGGGTGCGGCCGGTCAGCGCCCGGGCAGCGACTGTTGGTGTCGCCATACTGGTGCCTGTGTTGAGCATTGGCCTGTACATGCAACTCGGTGCCCCCCAGTTGCTGGGAAGCAGTGGCGCTCCCGGCGCGCCCAACCCCCATGACACGAATACCGGCGGCAAGGCCATGAGCATGGAAGAAGTGCTGGCGAAGCTGGAACAGAAGATGAAGGAGAATCCGGACGACCCGGAGGGCTGGTACATGCTGGGACGTGTCTATCAGTCCATGAACCGGTTTGCGGACGCGGTCAAGGCCTACGAAAAACTGGCGGCCCTCACGGACAACCATCCCCAGGCGCTCATTGCCCTGGCGGATTCCCTGGCCATGGTGCAGGGTGGCAAGCTGGCTGGCCGTCCGTATGAACTGGTGCAACAAGCCCTGGAGAAGGCCCCGGACGATTCCACGGCCCTGTGGCTGGCGGGCCAGGGCGCCATGGAAACAGGGGACTACCAGAATGCCATCTATTACTGGCGGCGGGCAGAGGCCGGACTGGCAGACAAGCCGGACTATGTGCAGGAACTGCGCACCTTGATCCTCCAGGCCAAGACAGCGGCAGGCAAAGCGGGTGTCACGGTGGAAGATCCCGGCTCGTCCGTGAGCATTGCGAAAAACAGCCCGGCGACCCAGCAGCCGGCAAGCGCCAGTGCCAGTATTTCTCTCAAGGTCAGCATCAGCCCGGCACTCAAGGAACAAGCCAATCCTGGCGATCGTCTGTTTGTTTTCGCCAAGCAGGTCAGTGGCCGCCCCATGCCCGTGGCGGCGATTCGGCTCACGGCAGGCGATCTGCCTGCGGAACTCACCCTGGACGACAGCAACATGCTGCAGCCCGGCAGCAAACTGTCGGATTATCCGCAACTCAAACTGGCGGCGCGCATTGCCAAGGGCAATCAGCCCATGGCTTCCAGTGGTGATCTGCAGAGCGGCGAAGTCATCGTGGATGTCGCTTCAGGCAAGCCCGTGGAGCTGGTGATCGATCAGGTCGTGCCCTGAACCGGGCCGGTTTTCACCGGTATGTGCTATTTCCAGAGCAATGCATGGCGCAGTTGCTGAGGATCAGGGTGAGGGGAGGATTGTCCGTACACCCCCTCCCCAACCCTCCCCCGCGCACGGGGGAGGGAGAAACTGGAGTTTGAGCCTTGACCATGAAAAAACCGTAGGTCGGACTTCAGTCCGACATTCCCCCTTGTTCGCGGCTGATGTTGTCGGGCTGAAGCCCGACCTGCGAAAATCATTCAAGCTTCCTTTTTTGTCCTGTATTGATACAAGATATATCAACTCATAGGATATTCATTGCTATCTCTTTATGATCAGTGGCGCCCAATTGCGCGCAGCCGGCGCCTTGCTGGATATGGACAGAAAGACTCTGGCCGAACTGTCGGGGGTGTCCCTCCGGCGGGGCTGTTTACACGGCGGAACAGGCTTTCGGCCTGCCATGGCTGGCCTGGCATATGCGTCTGGATATGTTGTCCGCTTTCTTTTTGCTGCTGATTGGCCTGGTGTGCGTGGCGGTGGCGTTCTACGCACCCGGCTACCTGCGGTATTTGTCACAAGATACATGTCCCTTTCTTCATATTTCCTGGTGGCCTTCCGGCATGAGAATCTCAGGGGTCGGAGTGAATCTCAGGGGTCGGAGTCAAATCTCCAGAGTCGTTGAATTCATGTGACACCACACTGATTTGACTCCGACCCCTTACGCGATGATCCGGCGCCGAATATCGGCATTGTCCGGCAAAGGTTTTCCCTGCAACAGCCACTCCACCATACGCTGCGTGTACCAGGGAATGGTGAGGCTGCCGTGGGCGCCGAAGCCGTTGAACATGTGCAGCCGGGGAAGTTTCGGGTGGGTGCCGATGAAGGGCTGACGGTCGGCGGTGGCCGGGCGCACGCCGGCTTCATTCTTTTCCAGGGTCAGGGCGTGCGGATGCCGTAGCAGCGTTTCCATGCCTGCCAGGAGTTTCTGTTTTCCTTCTTCCGTGGCTTGGTTGTCCTGACGGTCGTGATAGTGGGTGGCGCCCAAGCGGTAACGTCCTTCATCCACGGGCAGCAGCCAGGTGGCGCCGTTGATGATGCGGTCGGGCAGGGGGGCGTCGTTACAGCGCTTCAGAGTCAGGATCTCGCCCTGGTCGGGGGCGAAGGGCAGCCAGTGGAACCAGGGGTTGTGCATGGAGCGGTAGCCGTCGCAGAAAATCACCTGGTCGGCGGTAAGCTCTTTCCAGGACAGCCGCCCCGGCTCAACTTCCAGGTCTTCATAAGACAGCTTTTCATTGCGCAGCATGTTTCTTTCCCGCAGCCAGTCGGCCATGAAGGCCAGCAGCCTGGGCAGCCGCACCCAGCCGGTTCGGTATTGCTCGAAGCCGCCCCAGGGGGCATGCACGGGCTGAGGGAAGTCTTCAGCGTCCAGGCGTTGCCCGAGCAGATCACGGGTGTCCTCCCTGTCCTTCTGGCGCTGGTAGAAACGAATCTGTTCGGCGGAACGGAACAGGCGCAGCATGTCCAGCTTTTGCAGGAAGGGCTGTCCGGCCAGCCCGGCCAGTTCGCCATAGGTCTGCTCCAGGGTTTGCAGCCATTGGTGTACATGGGGGGAATGATTGAAGCGCATGCCCGCCAGGGGATTGATGAGCCCGGCGGCGACCATGGACGAGGCCGTGGCATGGTTGTCGTCCACTACTATTACCCGCTGTTGCCGCTGCGCCAGGCGCCAGGCCAGCAGACTGCCGGCCAGGCCCTGACCGATGATGAGGTAATCGTAATGGTTCGTTGAAGACATTATACTGCGGGCTCGATCAATAATAATTCAATCACCAACATGAGCTATCTTACCCGCCCCCTGGATCAGAAAGGCATGCCTGCGGGCATCCCTTATATCATCGGCAACGAGGCTGCGGAGCGGTTCAGCTTCTATGGCATGCGCACCATATTGGTGGTGTTCATGACTCAGTATCTCATGGGCGCCGGTGGCGTTCTGGACCCCATGAGCGATGAGGATGCCAAGGGCTGGTATCACCTGTTCGTGTCCGCGGTGTATTTTACGCCCCTGCTGGGCGCGATTCTTGCCGATGTCTGGTGGGGCAAGTATAAGACCATCCTGCTTCTGTCCCTGGTGTACTGTGGCGGTCATCTGGCTCTGGCCCTGGACGACACCCGCCTGGGGCTGGCCCTGGGCCTGGGGCTCATCGCCCTGGGTGCTGGAGGGATCAAGCCTTGCGTGTCCGCCCACGTGGGGGATCAGTTCGGTCACAGCAACCATGGACTCATCAGCCGTACCTTTGGCTGGTTCTACATGGCCATCAATGTGGGGGCTTTTGCTTCCACCCTGCTTACCCCCTGGTTACTGAAGCATTACGGTCCTCACTGGGCCTTCGGTGTTCCCGGGATGCTCATGGCCCTGGCAACTCTCATGTTCTGGGCGGGGCGTTACAAGTTCGTCCATGTGCCGCCTTCGGGCAAGGCATTTCTCAAAGAGGCCTTTTCGGGCGAGAGTCTGCGCATCTTTGGGCGGTT
The DNA here is from genome assembly GCA_027026755.1 of Sedimenticola sp. Classification (GTDB taxonomy): domain Bacteria; phylum Pseudomonadota; class Gammaproteobacteria; order Chromatiales; family Chromatiaceae; genus Thiolapillus. The sequence goes on from JALVNE010000304.1 coordinate 79,537, forward strand.
GGGCATGATCTATGTGTTCATTGCCGTGTTCTGGGCGCTGTATGACCAGACCGGATCATCCTGGGTGCTGCAGGCTGAAAAGATGGACCGGCATTTGCTGGGCTTCGAGCTGCTGCCGTCCCAGATCCAGGCGGTGAATCCTCTGCTGATCATCGTTCTCATTCCCCTGTTCAGCTATGTCATCTACCCGGCCCTGGGCAAGCTCATCAGGCTCACCCCCATGCGCAAGGTGGCCATGGGCTTCGGCCTGGCGGCAGCAGCTTTTGCCATCTCCTCCCTGGCTCAGGAACGTATCGATACCGGCGGCACGCCTGGTGTTTCATGGCAGCTGCTGGCTTACCTGGTGCTCACCTGTGGTGAAGTCATGGTGTCCATCACCGCCCTGGAGTATTCCTACACCCAGGCGCCCCGGGCCATGAAGTCTTTCATCATGGCCCTGTTCATGCTTTCTGTATCCCTGGGGAACATCTTCACCAGTATGCTGAATTTCTTCATCCAGAACGAGGATGGTACGGTGATGCTGGAGGGCGCCCAATACTATTGGTTCTTCACCATCCTCATGGCCGTGACAGCGGTGATCTTTGCTGCTGTTACGCCCTTTATCAAGGACAGGACCATTCTCCAGGGTTGATAAGGGCTGGCGGGGTTCCGTGTCAGGGAATGCTGTAAACCCATCCCTGGGAGCTTGACGGTGGCATCCATGCCACCGGCCTCCCTGACCCGGAATCCCCCCAGCCCCAAGCCGCCGTGTCATGAATCGAATGGCATTGGAATTGATGTCATCCTTGGATTCTGGAGACAGCAAAGCAGGGTGTCATTCCCGCGTGGAGATGGATTCCAGGGCGCTGACTATGGCTGCACGGGAGGCGTCCGCCAGACCCCGACGATCCAGCCCTTCAGAAGGAATCATGCCGGAAAAGCACACATGCACTTCGCTTCCGCGCCGGGCCAGGATGCCGAACAGGATACGGAGGAACCTGCGTCCCCTGGTATAGGGCACCAGGGTGTCCGGTCGTCCGTTCACCCGGTAGCAGAGGGTCACGGGAATGACCGGGGCCTGGGCGTCGATGGCGGCGCCGAACAGGCGGGGAAAGAAACGCCGCACTTGGCTGCCGTCCGAGGTGGTGCCTTCGGGGAAGATGGCCACGCGCCGGCCTTCGCGCAGCCGGGTGGCGATGGCGTCTGAAATGCGCCTGGCCTCATGATTGCCCCGGCGGATGAACAGGGTGCCGGAGGCCACGGCAAACCAGCCGATGATGGGCCAGTAGCGAATGCTGTTCTTGGACAGAAAGGCGGCGCCGGTGAGGGAGTTGAGTACCGGAATGTCCAGCCAGGAGACATGGTTGGCCACCACCAGGCCGCTGTCTTCCGGTATCTCCCCATGTATTTTCATTTCTACACCCAGAATCTTCAGCAGCCGGGCGGACCAGCGCGCCACGGGCTGCGGGTCGGGAAAGGATACGCCATCGGGCGCCTTGCGCTTGTGTATGGTCAGACTCAGCCAGATGCCGTACAGGGTGTGCAGCAACAACAGCAGGAAGCGCCAGAAGATACGAACCATCATCATGCCTGTCTTTGCCTCGTGTATTCATACATGACGATGGATGCGGCAATGCTCACGTTGAGGCTTTCCACCCGGCCAAACTGGGGAATGTGCAGCAGGTGGATATCCGGGTAATCGTCGGGATTGAAGCTCAGCCCGGCTTCCTCGTGACCGAAGATGAAGGCGCTTTTGTCGGGCAGGGGTTCTTGGTGCAGGGGCCGGCTGCCGCCGGGGGACAAGGCGTAGAGGCTGTAGCCTCGGGCCTTGAGGTCATCATGGCTTTGCCGGAAATCATCGAAGAAACGCGCCGGCACCTGGCGAAAGGCGCCCTTGGCGGGGGAAGGATCGAAGGGGCCAATGTCGATGAGTTGTACTTCGTGGGCGCCAAAGGCCTCGGCGCTACGGAAGATTTTTGGCACATTGTATCCCGCCTTGAGGTGGTCCAGCACGATGATGAACCCGTGTGCTCCGGGCCTGGCCAGCAGGTTGCGGCGCCGGTTCTTCTCGTAAGCGCGCAGCATCTGCTCGTGCCGCCGCTCACGCCGTTTGCGCGCCGAGAGTTTTTCGGTCATGGGGTCGCTCTAAACTGTTAGAATAAGGGATTACCCCTATTGTTCATCCAGAAGCGCATTCTACCCCATGTCCAGCAGCAGCGAGCAGCCAACCCCATCCTTGCTAGAACAGGTCGATCTGCCGGAAGACCTGCGCCTGCTGGAGGCGGATCAGCTGCAGCCCCTGGCGGACGAGCTGCGCGAGTTCCTGGTGAAGAGCGTGTCCCGCACCGGCGGCCACCTGGCGGCGGGCCTGGGCGTGGTGGAACTTACCGTGGCCCTGCATTACGTGTTCGACACCCCCAGGGACAAGCTCATCTGGGACGTGGGGCACCAGGCCTATCCCCACAAGATTCTCACCGGCCGGCGCGAGCGCATGGACAGTCTGCGCCAGAAGGATGGCCTCTCCGGCTTTCTCAAGCGCAGTGAATCCGAATACGACGCTTTTGGCGCCGGGCATTCCAGCACGTCCATCAGTGCCGCCCTGGGCATGGCCGTGGCCGCCAAGCTGGAAGGCATACAAAGGGAGCATATCGCCGTCATTGGTGACGGCGCCCTTTCCGCGGGCATGGCCTTCGAGGCCCTGAACCATGCCGGCGCCCTGGACATGGATCTGCTGGTGGTGCTCAACGACAATGACATGTCCATCTCCAATCCCGTAGGGGCGGTGAGCAACTACCTGGCGCGGGTGCTGTCCAGCCGTTTCTACAACCGCATGCGCGAGGGCGGCAAGAACGTCCTGGGCGTGATGCCCGGTATGCGTGACCTCATGGACCGCTGGGAAGAGCACATGAAAGGCATGCTCATTCCTGGCACCCTGTTCGAGGAGCTGGGCTTCAACTACATTGGTCCCATCGACGGGCATGATCTGCCCCTGATGGTGCAGACCCTGCGCAACATGAAGCGCATGCGTGGCCCGCGCTTTCTGCACGTGGTCACCCAGAAGGGCAAGGGCTTTGCCCCGGCGGAAGGCGACCCCTGCGTTTTTCATGGCGTGGGGCCTTTCGACCCGGACACGGGCCGGCAGAATGGCTCTGGTGGCAGTGGCAAGACCTACACCCAGGTATTCTCCGACTGGATTTGCCGGCAGGCCGCCGAAGACGAGCGCCTGCTGGCCATTACCCCCGCCATGTGCGAGGGGTCGGGCCTGGTGCGGTTTGCCAATGATTTTCCCAAGCGGTATTTTGACGTGGGCATTGCCGAGCAGCACGCCGTGACTCTGGCGGCGGGCATGGCCTGTGATGGCCTCAAGCCCGTGGTGGCCATCTATTCCACCTTCCTGCAACGCGCTTATGACCAGCTGATCCATGACGTTGCCCTGCAGAACCTGGATGTCACCTTCGCCGTGGACCGGGCGGGCCTGGTGGGGGCCGACGGAGCCACCCATGCCGGCGCCTATGATCTGAGTTATGCCCGCTGCATTCCCAACTTGTGCATACTGGCGCCCGCGGATGAAAACGAGTGTCACCACATGCTTCAGGCCGCCTGGGAACACCCGGGGCCGGCCCTGGTGCGTTATCCCCGGGGCAAGGGCCCGGGAGTGGAAGTGGTGGTCGATGCGGCGCCTTTGCCCTGGGGCAAGGCGGAAATCCGCAGGGAAGGCCGTCGCGTGGCGCTGCTGTGTTTCGGCAGCATGGTCAATACGGGCATGGAGGTGGCGCGGGAACTGGACGCCACGGTCATCAACATGCGTTTCATCAAGCCCCTGGACACGGCAATGGTGGAAGACATGGCGGCCCGTCATGAGCTGCTGGTGACCCTGGAGGAGAACGCCCTCATGGGCGGCGCCGGTTCCGCCGTGGCCGAGGCCCTCAACTCCCGTGCTATCCAGGTTCCCCTGATGCAGTTCGGTCTGCCCGATGAGTACCTGGAGCAGGCTACCCAGGCCCAGCAGCTGGAGATGGCGGGGCTGTCGCCAGACTCCGTGCTGGCAGCGGTTCGCAACCGCTTGGGCTAGACATCATGTTTTGACCTGCCCATCCTCAACCACGTGGGTTATGTTTGAGGATGGGAAATACTTCCCGACA
>JALVNE010000305.1 GCA_027026755.1 Sedimenticola sp.
TGATGAAGTCGCCGGTACTGACCGCGAGTCCGGATACCGACGTTCGCTATATCGCCCGCCTGTTCGTCGAACGGCGCATCGGCGCACTGCCAATCGTCACCGATGGCGAGCTGGCAGGCATCATCGCCCGCAGCGATGTGTTGAGCGCGGTGATGCGCCACTATGTGCTGGAGCTGTGGGCGTAGTCCGCACCGGGCCGGGACAATGGACAATCCCTGCAGATACAATCCCCTGTCACGGCAGAAGGCCGACCGCGACGCCATTCAGCCCTATACATACGGAGGGTGACCGGCTGGTCGGCGCCATGCTTGCCGCAATCGAAAGCGTGCGGCGGCAGGTATGGCTGGATACCTGCATCTTCACCGACGACGAGGTGGGCAACCCTTTTGTCGCGGCCGGGCTGACAAGATGCGGATACCGGCCTTCTTCTCATCACCCGGCCGTCGTCGTTGGTAACTATTCAGCTCACCCCTGAAATCCGCCATTTCTGCGTTGAAAAATGGTCATTTACACGCGTAAACTCCCATTTTTCGCCTTGAACTGACGAATTTCAGGGGTGAGCTGAACAGTTGCCGGCTTGTTTCATACTATGCTGAATAGTTACCGTCGTTGAACAGTCACGGGAGACGTTCCCGGCCTCCATTTTGTTCAACATCGATATCAGTTCAGCCTCACCTCGCGTAAGACCGTATATCTCGGAAAGCTCATCAGCTTCCATCCCCCGCTGCGCCAGTTTTCTTGCCTGATGATAGGATTGGCTGGCCGGTTCACAAAGTTCCTGCTGCTCTTGACGTTCAGAGACGCCGCGCAGGCGATGCTCCAGCTCTCTGACCCGTTCTCCAAGCCCAACGGCTGCGGAAACCATTGCACGCATATCCGATTGTAAAATACTCTGGTTTTTCTCCAGAGAAAATACCCGTTTTCTGATTTCAAGATAACGGTATACGAGCACACCTGCCATCAGGCAGATGGCCAACACAGCTATCAATAAAATCACATCCAGCTCAAACGCCATTCATTGTCCCTGTTTTTGTACCCGATGGATAACAGTGTTTCCACGAAAG
>JALVNE010000306.1 GCA_027026755.1 Sedimenticola sp.
ATCGCCAACTTGCGCATCGGTCGGGAGATCGATTGTAACATTGACATCGCCGCTAAGCTCGGTGTTGGTGATGGTACCGTCGTTGTTAGCATCTTCGGTAATGGTCACTGTCGGTGCGCTTGGTGCGGTGGTGTCACCCATCGTTGCAGTGTCGTCTGCACTTGGTGATGTGTTTCCTGCTTGATCTTTGACAACTGCTGAGACGGTGATGTTTTGACCATCTGCCGGTGCAGGATAGCTTGTTGTATAGCCGTTTGTCAGCATACTCTGCGTGATGTTGACATCGGTGGTGGTACCATCAGGATTGGTCACAGTGAGCGTATCGCCAACTTGCGCATCGGTCGGGAGATCGATTGTAACATTGACATCGCCGCTAAGCTCGGTGTTGGTGATGGTACCGTCGTTGTTAGCATCTTCGGTAATGGTCACTGTCGGTGCGCTTGGTGCGCTTGTATCGATGGTATTACCGTTATCTGTAGCGGTAGCGGTGTTGCCTGAACTATCGGAAACACTCGCATTCACATCGTAGTTGCCCTCCGGAAGTGTATTGGGAACATCCACACTGTAGTTGCCGTTGGCATCAGTAGTTGTTGTGAAAGTTTGCGTGCCACCATTGGCATCAGTGACCGTGAGTGTTACGGTGCTATTTGGCTGATCAGTCGTACCTGTAATTGTCGGTGTTGTATCATTCGTATTGTCTGGGGCAGAGACGGTAATATTTGGTAAAACAATCCCATAGACATATATATTGTCAAGTACAGCCCCATTCCCATCATTAGTATTGTCTAACGCGGGATTTCCGGTACCACCAAACGATATAGGAGTGTTTGCACTACCGCCGTTTTGAATTGCAAATACCGCTACAATATGTTGCCAATCATTACTTCCTACAGATGACACAGAAATATTTTGTGGTGTAGCGCCGTTTGCATCGGATATCTCTACAGATTGGGTGCTTATGTTCCAATGTATTGTATACACCACACCGTTAAAGGTTAAGTTCATATCCATCTTACCGCTTTTACGATCCAATCTTCTCGGCCTATAGTCAAACTCGACTCTT
>JALVNE010000307.1 GCA_027026755.1 Sedimenticola sp.
AATGTGGAAATCCCCCTCCCCCGCGTGCGGGGGAGGGGGATTTCCACATTAACCCGGCGACCAAATATGTCGTCCTCATTGTCCGCGAGTTTGGCTGCCAGTGGGGGGTGGCGTCCGTGACGGAGCAGCGGCTGGATGCGGAACAGATCGGCCGGATACTGGACGACATCATGGAAGTGGAGTTTTCCTTTCTCCACACGGAATCCATGGCCCTGGAAGTTGCGGCCCTGCCCGCGGATCAGCAGCGTTTCGTCCTGCAGTGGGCGAAACGGGTGTCCAGCACCAATGTGCAGCTGGCCTACGAGTTTGCCTCCCGGGCAGTTACCGCCCTGGCCCGCATGGAGGAGGAGATGATCTCCGCCTGGTGCCTGCAGGCCATGGATACCTATGATCGCGCTGGCCTGCATCCGGCCATGGAAGTGATCAAGGATCTGGAAGGCTTTCTGGAATTCGGCCATCTGCGTGCTTCGGCGGCCCTGCTGGAGCAGGTGAGTCCCGTGCTCACGCCCTTCATTCACGGCCTGTCGGGGCGCAAGCTCAGTCTCGAAGAAGATACCCGTGCCTGGACGGATGGCGGGGTACTGTATCTGCCCGAAATGATGGCCCGCCTGGACACTGAGGAGGAGAACTTTCAGCTCTACAAAGCCGTGGCCACCCATCTCTGGGCGCACACCCGTTACGGCACCCTGAACATCGATCCCCAGGCCTTGTTTGCGCCCTATGAAGATGAGCGGCGGGCGTTGCACTGGTTTCACCTGCTGGAAACTTTGCGCCTGGACAATCATCTGCGCCGCGAGTTTCCTGGCCTGTATCGTCAGATGCAGCAGATGGAGCGCCGCCTGGCGGATGAGTCCGGGAGCGCCGCCCTGAAGGCCTTGCGCGGAGAACTGGAATTGAATGCCGCCATGGACAGCGTGGCGGCGCTGCGGCATTTATACGACCGGCCGCCACCGCCCTTGCCCTGTTACGCCGGCGGCATGGATCTTCACCAGGCCTGGCAGACGCGGGAACTTCGTCTGCAGCGCGAAAAGGCCCGCTTCCGAGACGCCCTGCGGGTGCTTGCGGAGGAACTGCAGGGTGACTCCCGCGAGCCGCTGGATCGCTTTGACCTGAGGGAGCGCAACCCCGGCCGGGAAGCCAGTGAACTGCCGGAACTGGAACTGGTGGTGGCCGACCAGGTGATGCCCGTGCCGGAGCATGTAAAGCAGATGATGACCTCCATTCAGCTGGATCTGACCGGGATTCCGGAGGAATACCTGGTGCCGGCCGGTGAAGGGGAATACGATGCCTCCCTGCTGGAAGACGAGGAACTCGATCCAGATGAAGTCTGGGGTGGCACCTATCACGAGGAAGGCGCCTGGTTTTACGATGAATGGGATTTCGGCCGCCTGCACTACCGCAAGAACTGGTGCGTGCTGCGGGAACTCGAGCAGGAGGCCGGGGATCTGGGCTTTTATGCCCGTACCCTGGACAGGTATCGCGGGCTGGTGCGTTCTCTGCACCGTACTTTCGAAGTGCTGCGTGGCGAGGACAAGGTGTTGCGCCGCCAGCCCCAGGGGGAGGACATCGACATAGACGCCTTCGTCGAAGCCCTGGCGGACATGCGCGCCGGCATGGAAATGTCGGATCGGGTGTTCTCCCGCATGCACAAGGATGAACGCAATATCGCCGTATTGTTCATGGTGGACATGTCGGGGTCCACCAAGGGATGGATCAATGAAGCCGAGCGGGAAGCCCTGGTGCTGTTGGTGGAGTCCCTGCAGGTGCTGGGGGACCGTTATGCCATCTACGGCTTTTCCGGCTGGGCGCGCAAGCGCTGCGAGGTGTATCGCATCAAGAGTTTCGACGAACCCCTGAGTGACCGGGTAAAGGAGGCCATTGGCGGTATAGAGCCCAAGGACTATACGCGCATGGGGGCGCCCATACGCCACTTCACCCGCATGCTGGAAGAAGTGGAAGCCAGGACCAAGCTGCTTATCACCCTGTCCGATGGCAAGCCGGACGATTACGATCACTACTACCGGGGGGAATACGGCATAGAGGATACCCGTCAGGCCCTGTTCGAGGCGCGCGTGGCGGGAATACACCCGTTCTGCATCACCATAGACAGGGAAGGGGCCGATTATCTGCCGCACATGTATGGCAGGGCGAATTACGTGGTGCTGGACGACGTGGCGAAACTGCCCTTAAAGGTTTCCGATATCTATCGTAAGATTACCAGCTGAAGCGGCTGATGATTTTGGCAGGTCCCATTCGAGGTGACAATACGGCACTCACCTGTAGGTCGGACTTCAGTCCGACACACAACGGGGGATTGTCGGGCTGAAGCCCGACCTACAGCCATAACGCGGCTAAGAACAATTCATAGGAGAGGAGGAAGAAGTAATGAAAAAAACAGTAGTAGCCATTGCAGCCATCATGAGCGCGGGAACCGTCCTGGCACAGCCGGGAACTGGCGTGCCGCCTTATGGTTACGCGCCATCCATGCTGGGGCCTATGGGCATGCCTCGACGGGCGCCGGCTCCGCGGAAGTACCCTGCTGACAGCCCGGCGGCCCTGGTGCAAAAGGGTATGGGAGCGCTCATTCAGCGGCTGCAAAGCGGGGATCTGAATCCCCGTTCCCTGGAAAAATACCTGCAGGACGAGGTTGCTCCCTATTTCGATTTTGAATACATGGCCAAATCGGCAGCCGGCAACATGTACCGTCACATGAGTGACAGCCAGAAAAAGCGCATGACGCAGCGCATCGAGCGCCAGTTCCTGTCCACCATGGTGCAGCGTCTGGTCAGCTACAACAACCAGGAAGTGCGGGTGATCTCCCAGCGCCTGAACCGGGATGGCCGCACTGGCATGGTTACCACGGCCATCACCGGACCGCGCGGCTATCCTACCCGGCTGGATTTTCGTTTCTACAAGGCAAAGAATGGCTGGAAGGTTTTCGACGTCATGGCCAATGGTCAGAGCGCGGTCATTCACTATCGTCGCCAGTTCCGCCAGACCATGTACATGCCGCCGGGCCGTGACAGCCAGCTCACCATGCGGCCCCATTTCCCGCCTGCCTCGGGAAGCTGATCATCCTGAAGCGGGAAGCAAATGGAATCTCCACCGGGTAAGCGCCTGGGCAAAGGTATGACCGTAGGCGCGTGGGTGTTGCTGCTTGCCCTGCTCACCCTGTTCTTTTCCCGCGTCCTGGAAGAACGACAGAATCCCAACCGTCAGCCGACCGGCAGCGTGTCCGCCCAGGGCGTCAGGGAAGTCGAACTGCAACGCAACCCCCAGGGTCATTATGTTGCCACCGGGGCCATCAACGGTCGGCCGGTGACCTTCCTGGTGGACACGGGGGCCACGGATGTTGCGCTCTCAGAGAAGCTTGCGCGGCGCCTGGGACTGGAAAAACGCGGTGGCGCCTTCAGTCACACGGCCAACGGGGTGGTGGCCGTGTGGCAGACCGTGCTCGATCGCGTGTCCCTCGGGGTCATCGAACTACGCAATGTCAGGGCAAGCATACTGCCTGATCTCAAACCCGCCGACCAGGTGTTGCTGGGCATGAGTTTTCTCAAGCAGCTGGAGATGGTACAGAAGGGCGACACTCTGATCCTGCGCCAGATGCCCTGAGGCGCTGGAAAGACACTGATCTCTGTAGGTCGGGCTTCAGCCCGACACTTTCCGTTGTGGCGCCTGCTGTCGGGCTGAAGCCCGACCTACGAATTCGGCCATCCCTGGACATCGCCGCTACGGCCATCCATGGCCTCTCGCGGCATACGACCGCCAGGGAAGGCGGAAGTGCCGAAAATGCAGGAGCATTTTTCGGCCCGTCCATCCCTGGACATCGCCGCTACGGCCATCCATGGCCTCTCGCGGCATACCGTCCATCCCTGGACATAAAAACCAGCGCGGGGCGCTGGTTTTTGTTTTCCAAAAGCCGGGTTTCCGTGGCTTACATGGAAACCACGTCCTTCAGGGCTTTCAGCGCGGTAACCTTTACGGTAGTGCTTGCGGGTTTGGCCGGAATCTTCATGGGCTCGCCGGTAGCGGGGTTGCGGCCCATGCGCGCTTTGCGGGCGGGCTTTTTCACGCGGCGAATCTTGACGCCGGTATCGGGGATGGTGAATTCACCTGAACCGCGCTTCTTGATGTGGCGGGTGATGAGGTCGTTCAGGGATGAGAATACGGCTTGCACTTCCTTCTTGGTCAGGCCAGTTTCGTCTGCAATGGCGGCGATGATCTGGCTCTTGGTCTGCTTCTTGCCAATGGCGGGCAGTTTCTTGGGGGCTGCTTTGGCAGCGATCTTCTTGGTGATCCTCTTTACCATCTTATTTACTCTCCTCAGGTTATCGGGTAATTCCGTATCGGAACTTACCACAATATTTTTTGTTGACATAGTGAAAATGTGGTTTGAGTTGATGTATACCGCATAATCTGCTCCTCAGGGGGCATGAGTGCCCCCGATCTTTGCTGCGAAAGCGGACTTGGTCATGCTTGCGTCCGTCGTGGAACCATTACTTTTTTTCCTTTTTCAGCTCTTCTATTTCCTTTTCCACCTTCTGCAACTGGGACTCCAGACGTGCTGTTTCATAGAAACTCAGTCCCGGTATGCGCAAGGCGATCTTCAGCTGCATGGCTGCCGCTTCCAGGGCGCCATTCAGGTAGTAATGCATGGCCATGTGTTGATGGCTTTCCGCCTTGCGTCCGAGTTCTGCCGCGGCATTGGCCAGCAGCTTGTACACATGGGCGTTGTCCGGCCGCAGCGAAGCCAGCACGGAAAGTTTCTTGTAGGCGGTGTCCGCGTTGCCCGCGCGCAGGTAAAACTCCGCCAGGGTGATCTGCAGCGGGTAATTCAGGGGAAATCTCTTCGCTGCCTGCTCCAGGCGTTTCAGTGCCCTGCGCTTGTTTCCAGCTTCCATGTCGATACGGGATGCGGTGATGATGAACGCCAGGGTATCCGGTTTGTTCCGCAGCAGTTCGTCGAGTTCTTTCGCGGCTGCGGCAAAATCGTCATTGCGCAACAGGGCCAGGGCCAGTCCGTAGCGCGCTGCGGATTCGTCCCGGTAGCGTCCTTCCCGCAGCGCGGTCTGAAAGTAGGTGATGGCGTCCCGGGGTTCATGGAAGCTGCGCTCCCGCAAGGTGGCCCGGACCAGCAGATAGGCGAAACTGTCGGTGTACTGTTTGTACGGATAGGTTTCGGCCCTGCCCAGGGAATCGGCGATTCGGGAGTTGGTGACCGGGTGGGTGCGCAGGAACTCGGGCAATTCCGTGCCATAGCTGCGGTTGGCTCTGCCCATGCGTGTGAAGAAGGTCGGCATGGCGCGGGGGTCGAATCCGGCGTCGTACAGGATGGCGATTCCCAGGCGGTCGGCTTCCTTTTCGTTCTGGCGGGTGAAATTGATCTGCCGCTGCCGCATGGCGGCCTGGGCGCCGGATGCCGCAGCCATGGCGGCATCCCCGCCCACGGTGGCCCCCAGTATGACGGCGGCGATCAGGGCCGCGCCCTGCACCAGACTCATGTTGCTGGCGGCATACCAGGCGCGTTGCAGGTGTTTCTGGGTGACATGAGTGATCTCGTGGGCCAGGACGGCGGCCAGTTCGCTTTCCGACTGGGTGGTGAGCACCAGTCCGGTATAGACGCCGATATAACCGCCGGGCCCCGCGTAGGCATTGATCACCGGGCTGTCCACCAGGAAGAAGGTGAACCTGGAGCCCCTGCCTTCACTGTGTTCCACCAGGGAATTGCCCAGCTTGTTGATGTATTCGTCCAGCAAGGGATCGTCGATGACCGGCTGGGTGGCGCGGATATAGCGCATGAAGGTCTTGCCCAGCTGCTGTTCCTGCAAGGGGGTGAACAGGTTGCCGGATGCGGCGCCGATTTCCGGCAGGTCGTCGCCCAGTTCACTCCATGCCTGCAATGGCGTCAGGCACAGGCTGATGCTCAGGACGAGAATCAGCCAGGAGTATGAACGGGGGTGGACCATCAGTTTAATTGTATGCGCTGCCCCCAGGGGGGCTTTTTCTTTCCCTTGACTAACCACAAGACAGGATATGAAGGAGCAAGTTCCGGGAACTGTCCCTGGAGATCAGAAAAATACACCAGGATTTCCGGCTTCATGCCCTGTTCTTCCACCCATTGGAACACGGGACGGAAATCCGTGCCACCACCGCCGCTGATTTCCGTGCCCAGCTCCAGCTCTTCCCAGGGCTCGAAGATCCAGGGGGCGCCGTCGGCGATTTGTGCGTCACAGGGGATCAGGGTGACGCGGGCGCGCATCTGTCCCTTGAGGGCGGAGATCTCCGACAGGAACTCCTGGATTTCCCTGTCCTTGATGGAGCCGCTGGTGTCCAGGGCTACCACGATGTCCACCTGGCTGGAATGCAGGGAAGGCATGATGGCATCGCCCTGGCTGCGGCGGGACTGGCGCATGTAGCTGTAGTCATCGCGGGCGACGGCAGTCATGTACCGTGCCAGCAGCATGCGCCAGGGCAGGCGGGGCTGCAGCAGGTGGTCGATCATGCGCGCCATGGCGCCGTCCATCTTGCCGGCCTGTATGGCCTGCTGGGCGGCGCCGGCCAGGCGCTGCTGCCACTGGATTTCCAGGGTTTCCTTTTCTTCCGGGCTCAGGGGCGGCGGCTGAGGCGCATCACCGGGCCTGGGCTGGTCGCTAGCATCCTGGCGTTGCTGATCCCTGCCGCCGGATTCGCCCTTGTCCGAGCGGTCTTTCGGCTGCTGTTGCTGCTCCCTTTCCTGTTGCTGTTCGGGAGGGGGATTGTCCGGCGGTGGTTCTCCATCCTGGCCGCCATCGCCGCTGCCGTCACTGTCCTGGTCATAGAGGTGCTGGTCTATGGTCTGGTACTGGTCGTCTTCCTGAAGCAGGGGATAGATCTCCTCGGCAGTCATCCCCTTGTATTCGTCCATGATGAGCGTGTCATAAGGCGGGGTCAGGCCTTCTTCCACCAGCAGCGGGTTGATGGCGTAATCGCAGGCGAGATTCCAGCGGTGCAGCATCCGGTGCTGGCGCCGGGAGAAATGGGACAGGGCGCAGTGCAGGGCCTCGTGGGCCAGCATGAACTGGGTTTGGGCCAGGGTCAGGGAGTTGATGTATTCGGGGTTGTAATAGAAGTGTCTGGCGTCCGTACCCGTGGTGGGGCACCAGTCGGGACTGGCGGCCTTCATGGGCAGACGCAGCACCAGGGCGCCGAGAAAGGGCTTGTCCAGGATCAGGCGGGTGCGCGCCGCCGCCAGCTTGGTCTGAATCTTTTCCTGATCCAGCTCAGCCATAGAGCATCACTTCGCCAATGGCCGTGGCCCAGTCGTTGAATTCCGGCACCTGGAACAGCGGGTCGCCTATGGCCCGGTGCAGGTCGGAAACCAGCATTACCCCCATTTCCTTCTGGGGAAAGTTGTTGGCGTAATCGAGAATATGGCCGATGACTTCGTCGGCATCGTCATCGTCCCGGGCGCGGATGGCGCGGCCCACCAGGGCCGCGGCCACGGCATACTGGAGGTCGATCTCGTCGGGAACGGGCACCTCCCGGCCGGTGACGATGTCGTCCAGGTCCGGCATCTTGTCCAAGCTGTTGATGAAGGCATGCAGTTCGATGCCCGCCGCCGGACCCACACAGGCCTGCAGGGTGCCCAGCAGCAGCTTGGGGTTGCTGCCGAATTTTTGCAGGCTGCGGTGGGCGAATTCCCAGGAACGGGGGGATGGGAAGGCGACGGGGTTGTGCGCCGGGTCGAAATCGAACAGCAGTTCCGGGCGGAAGCGCAGGAAGGCAATGACCCGCTCGTCTATGCCGTTGGCCCAGGCCCAGGCCACCCAATCGTCCAGGTTGGTTTCCACTTCGAAATGGGACAGGCGGTTGGCCAGGGGCGCTGGCATGGTATAGGTCACGCCCCGGTCGCCCTGGCGGTTACCGGCAGCAAAGATGGCCCAGCCCTCGGGAACCTCGTATTCCCCCAGCTTGCGGTCCAGTATCAGCTGGTAGGCGGCGGCGGACACGCTGGGGGGCGCGGAAGTGATCTCGTCCAGGAACAGGATGCCCCGGGGACCGTGACGGTTGGCGTTGGGGAGAATACCCGGCACCGCCCATTCCACGGTATCGCCGCTGCGAAAGGGGATGCCGCGCAGGTCGGAAGGCTCCATCTGCGACAGGCGGATATCGATGACCGGAACGCTGTGTTTGCGGGCGACCTCCGCCACGATCTGCGATTTTCCCACCCCAGGGGGCCCCCAGAGCATCACCGGCGTGTGGTGGCCTTCGGTGGTGCTGGTGAATTCGCGGTCGAGAATGGTGAGTAGCTGGGCTGGACGCATGGATTGGCTAGGATATCAGGTAAATCGAGGGGATTGGCAGCAAGAATGCGCAGTCAGCATAAAAAGGTCAACCTTTACAGTGGAAGGGGATTTCCGCTGCTTCCGGGATGCCTGTAAGTCCTTGTAATTCCCCCTGTTCCCTGTATTTGTCGGCAAAACCTGCATCCCTGACTTGCAAGACATAAGAAAAACAGAGTATTCTAATGCCCAGTATTCACCATTGTGTCCCGGTTTGCGGGATGGGCGGTGATATCTGTTCCTATAAAGTAATATTTTGAGGCGGCTTTCAAGGCGTGGCAAAATACGTTCTTGTGCCGTCAAAGTATCAACATCAAAGAATTTCGGAGACCGGATATGAACCAGTTTTACTACGATGCCGTAACCAAGATGGAAAGCATGGGTGTCGATGATGAGTATATCCTGGGTTGGCAGGCAGGTTTTCTGCATCACCCCGAGCGTGAAGAGCAGCGCCTGACCGAAGCCTATGAAGCAGGCTACGCGGACGGCGGCGAGAAGAACCTGGACAACCTGGACAAGTGGGTCAAGAGCTGATTCTTCAGACCGGTTGAAGTGACAAAGGCGGGTTTTCCCGCCTTTGTTGCGTCTGGAGGATGTCTTTCCTCCCTCCCTGTTTCACTGGCTCGCGGACTATTCGAACAAATCCCGCATGGCGGGCACGATCTTGCGGTCCACTTCCGGGCCATCCTTGTCCATCACCTGGTCGATGACCCAGCGGTTTTCCTGGGATTCTCCCATGATCTGCTGTATTTCATAGCCCAGGTGCCTGAGAAAAGGGTAGGAAGGGCCATCGTCCGTATAGCGGAATTCCGCGTATTCCCCCGCCCGCTGGTTGACCAGTGCAAAGAAAGGCGTCACATAGTCGCCCGGGCCGAAAAGATCCAGGCTGTTGTCCTGGATGATCTCCGCCTGCTTCTTCGCCACGGCGATGACCAGTTGCTCCCTGTCCTCGTCACTGAGTTCCAGCTCCTGGCGGGCCAGGCGGTCGATGATCTGCAGCATGAAGATCAGATATTCGATGATCACGTCCATGCGCTGCCGGTCGTTCTCGTAGATGAAATTCTCGCCATGAAGATTGATGGCCTTGTTCTGCGCCAGGCGCCAGCTGATGAAGGCCAGGGCGCCGGCGATTTCTTCCAGTGAATGATCGCCATCCTTGTTCCAGCGGCTCTTTATGCGAAGGGGTAATGCCATGGAATTTCTCCTTTTGAGTCGGGAATGACTTCATGTTTTAATAGCCGAGCATTTTACTCAAGAATTGGCCGCACATGAAGCATTCCCTGGAAAATATTCGTCAGCAGGTGCAGCACAACTGCCATATTGCCGATGCGCGCCATGGTGGAGATTTCACCATGTGTACCTACCTGCTGAAGATGAGGGAATTCTATCGCTGGGAGCAGGGGCTGGGCATACAGGCCGTGCTGCCCAAGGACGAACTGGGCGACTGGCTCATGGCGCGGGAGGCGCTCTGGGAGTCTCTGGAGGCCAGTGAGTTTTCGCCCCTGCGCATAGATGGCAGGGAATACGACGCTTTCGACGTGGCGGCTGTGAACCAGGCCCTGGAGCCCCATGGCCTGGTGTACAGTGCTGGTCTGGCCAATGGCGCCCGGGCGAATTTCTTTCTCGGCGAGCTGCTGCAGCGGGAAAATGGCGAGGACGGCTTCGTGCTGCATTTGTCCGGCCGGGAGTACGCCCGCTGCCTGAGCGCGCCGCCTGCCATGGCGGCGGAAAAGGAAATCTTTCTGCGGCGCGAAGCCCTTGCCCGTTACCTGTGGGAGAAGTATGAATCCTGGGGCTGGAACCGTCCCGACAATGCCCTGGGCAGGGCCTTTGCCAGTTATGACTTCGCCGGCGATGCCGAAAGCGCCCTGGCCCGGATGACCGACGCGGAAATGGCGGCGGCCAGGGAGCATGAACTGGGTGAATACGAGGCCAGCCGGCTGCTGGGGCCGGACTGGAACAGGATGCTGCTGGATCTGGCCATGTCGCCCGCCGAACTCATGGCCCGGGCGGTCAAGGATCATCTGGCTGACGCCCTGCGTACCCTGCCGAAACTGCTGGAAGGAGCCAATCCGGCCTCCCTGCATTTCTACGTGGGCAATCTTTCCGGCATGCGCCGGCATCTGTTTCCGGGCCTGGTGGAAGCCTATGAACACTGGCAGGCGGGAAAAGGGCTGGCTTCCCTGCGGGAGACGCTGGAGTGGTCGCGGCAGCACTGGCAGGATCTGGCCCGGGAGATGATGGACGTGCATCGCCGTCTCGGGGTGGGCAGCGCCGAAACCCTGCGCCGGCTGGTGCTGGAGCGATGCGGGGTGAGCGACTGGTGAGCGCGCAGAAATCCCTCCTGGCCATCGTCGAGCTGGGGGGCTATCCCAATCTCGTGCCCCTGTACCAGCGCCTGGGCTTCGATGTGACCGTGGTGACATCCCAGAGAAAGGCGCGAACCTGGTTGAAAAAGCACCAGCCGGACCTGGTGGTGGCGGAATACAACTACCAGACGGATTTTCGTGATCGCAGCTCCAACCTGGAAACCCTGACCGCGGTACTCCAGCCCCGCCCCGAAACCAAACTGCTGGTGTTCTATCCGCCGCAACACCAGGATGTCTTCGACCGTTTCAGGCAGAGCCACAACGTCTGGAAGGCCATTCCTTTTCCTGTCACCGAACAGGCGGTGAATGAGGCACTGAGCGAGCTGTTATAGACATTGTCAGCAGAAGATGTGAGGTGCTGTTGTCGATATGTGCAATATGGCTCCATACATCGTAACCATGACCGTAGGTCGGGCTTCAGCCCGACAATCCGCCGTGGGGCGTCGGACTGAAGTCCGACCTATGGGCGGGCTTTTTTTCATTGTCCGGAATGGCCCGTCAAGCTGCGGACATTATGTAACGCCTGGCAAACCGATAGTTCGGGATTCCGGTTTACGCTGATGGCGCCCCTTTCCTGGCAAGTTCGGACAAATTCAGCGTCCGGGCTTTTTCCGCAAAACTGGCGACAAGTTTGCGCTGGGCCGCATCGTACGCATTTGCGTCTTCCCAGGTGGCTTTTGGATCCAGGGCGCCGGCCGGTACGCCCGGGCATTCCAATGGAACCTGAAACCCGAATACCGGATCCGTCCGGGACGGAAGCGATTCGAGGTCGCCATTCTGAATGGCTCGAACGATGTTACGTGTGTAAGCAATGGATATTCGCTCACCTATACCATAAGGTCCGCCGCTCCAGCCGGTATTCACCAGCCATACCGGGACATTGTGCTGACGAACCTTTTCCGCCAGCATATCGGTGTAGACGCTGTGTTCTTTGGGGAAGAAGGGTTCACCAAACAAGGCGCTGAAAACCGGTTGCGGCTCATCGATGCCTCGCTCCGTACCTGCCACTTTTGCGGTATATCCCAGACTGAAATGGTAGGCGGCTTGTTCCGGGGACAGCCTGGCAACCGGGGGTAACACACCAAAGGCATCGCAAGTGAGGAAGTTGATGCAATCAGGATGGCCGACCATCCCTTCAACGATCGCATTGGGGATGGCGTCGATGGAAAATGAAGCACGCCCGTTTTCAGTATAGGAGCCGTCATCGTAATCGATCACCCGGGTCAACGGATTGAACCCGACATTCTCCACCGTGGTGCCGTGCCGTTGAGTGGCGGCATAGACCAGTGGTTCATCTTCTTCCCGAAGATGGATGGTTTTGGCGTAACAACCGCCTTCCATATTGAAGACACCTTCCTTGCTCCATCCATGTTCATCATCACCTAGAAGCCTGCATTCGGGGTCCAGCGCAAGCGTGGTCTTGCCAGTGCCTGATAAACCAAAGAATACAGTGACTCTGCCTTCCTTGTTGACATTCACCGACGAGTGCATGGGCAACACGGATCGCTCGGGCAGCAAATAATTCATCACGGTAAACATCGCTTTTTTGATCTCTCCCGCATAACCTGTGCCCCCTATCAGTATTATCTTTCGCGAGAAATCGAGCACGATGTAGTCGTTGGAGTTGAGGCTGCATTTTTCCTTCATGTCCGGGTCCACGGAAGCTCCAGGAAACGCCAGCACGGTCCATTCATACTCAAAGCTTTCCTGTTCGTTTTCCGTGGGGATGATAAACATATTGCGCACAAACAATGCCTGCCAGGCGTAGGTGCCTACAAAACGCAGCGGCACACGATAATGAGGGTCCGCGCCACAATAGACATCCTGCACATAGACAGTTTCTGCCCGCACATACTGTTTTGCATGCTCCAGCAGTAGATCGAATTTATGTTTCTCCATGGGTTGATTGATCTTGCCCCATGAGACGGTATTGTGAGTCAGTTCATCATCACGGATGAACCTGTCATTGGGCGAGCGCCCCGTGTGACCGGTCCGAACACCAAACGCCAGGTGATGCAACAACTTCCCTTCATTGTTGCGTACCGCGGCCTCTATCAATTTCGATGTCGGCCAGCACCAGCACGCTACGTCGGGAATGATTCCCATGTCGGTAAGATCTTGCCGCATGTTTTCCACCTCCTGCTAAAGGTAAAGGTCCCGACCATTGTGATTCAGGAATACACAAAGCACAAGACAAGCAATTCGTCGGGTAGCAAGTTAAGGAGGCTCTGATCAATTCGTGACACGGCATCTTGCGGCGCAAAATCGTTCATTTTGCGTTGCAAACCTTCGCAATAGCGGGCTATTACGTGCGGTTTGCGCCTTGAACTGGACGATTATTCACCACAATCTGCTTGCGCCTGAATTAATCAGAGCCTCCTTAAATGTCACCGTCATTCCCCCTTTCCAGACGGCATCCCAGCTTGCGGGCAATTTCCCTGATCTGGGCTTCCGGCGGATACTCATCGGCGTGCTCATTGAGGTAGTCACGCCAGGGAATATATTGCTGCTGCAGTTCGGGATCGGTGGCGGCGCAGCCCAGAACCCGGATTCGGACATCGCCCAGGCGCCATGGTCCTTCGCCTTTGAGTTCGCCTTCGATGAGGTGGGCCGCTTTGTCCGGTGTGGACAAATGCCAGAACAGGTCCAGATAAACCAGGCCCCGGGGATGGGGAAAGGCGCGCGCCACCACTTTCTCCCTGTTGCCGGAGAAGCGTATGACCAGGGGCGCAGTCACGGTATCGATTTGTGCCATACTGAAGTAGATTTCTTGTTATCCGGTGGCGGGGTCGTTCAATCCTTGCAAGGGGGTAATATGTGTAAAACCCTCTTGAACAACCCACCTTGCAGCAGAGCATACAAGGTCAGGCTTTAGCTCGATAATCCACCGTTGTTTGTCGGACTGAAGTCCGACCTACGGACGTGTGTGTTTTTATTATATCGAATGGCCTGCCCAGGCTTGGATAATGTTCACAACAGCGATGCATACTGACTCCTCTATGATTTACCTGATTATTGCGCTCATGGCGGTATTCCCCCGACCCGGGAGCGATTGCCCATGAGGGCGGGCATGCGCATGGCCGTATTGCTGTTGCTGCTGGGAGCTGCCGGCGTGGCTGTCAGTGTGGAGGTCTTACAGCTGAGCATGGAAGGCCTGGAAGGAGAGAACTGGCGGGGAAGGGAACTGATGGTGGATGTCGCGGACAACGGCAATGGCGGCTTTTCCCTTGCCTTGAAGCTGGCGCGGCTGAGTGTCGGCGATGTGGAACTCAGGGACATCCAGCTGAGCTGCGCGACCGCCACATACGATGATTCGGGCGCCATGAGCTGCGGGGATGCCGAGCTGCTTGTTGCTGCATCGCCCCTGGGAAAACTGAGCGCCCGTGCGTCCTGGCGCTACCTTGCCGCGGATGACTGGCAGTTGTCTCTCGACTTCCGGGAAATACCCGGAGGCAGACTGAAAATCCATGCAAGCAGTCAGTCGCAGCGGTTGCTGGCGGATATCGATGCCGGGGGCCTTCCCCTGACCTGGCTGCAACCCTGGTTGCCTGAAGGCTGGACTCTTGGTGGCAGTCTTAAGGGTAAGGGAAGCGTCCGGGTGGAGGGGGGAGAGTTGTCGTCCGTGGCCTTTGCCGGACGCCTGGACAAACTTTCCTGGTCCAGCGCGGACGGCCTGCAGGTGGGGGAGGATGTCGCGCTGAGCTTTTCCGTGCAGGCATCGGGACAGGCATCCCGGTGGCGGGGAGGGCTGGAAGCGGGCATATCTTCCGGCCAGCTGTATTCCGACCCTGTGTTCCTGGAAGCCGGAAAAGATGCTCCCCTGAAGCTGGCCACGGGTTTCGAGCTGCTGCAGGACGGGCAGCGGTTGCTGCTTCAGGGGCTGCGCCTTTCCCATGCCAGAGCCCTGGACCTGCGTGGCGACCTGGATGTGGATCTTGTCTCGGGCCAGCCAGGCGCTCTGAAGCTGGATTTCGTTCTGGAGGATCTGCGCCAGACCTACAAGGTGCTGTTGCAGCCCCTGCTTATAGGCACGCCTCTGGATGACCTGGCGGTGCAGGGCCGCGCCAGCGGTCATGTCCGCATGGCGGCGGGTGCCCTGACAGGCTTGAGCATGAACCTGGACGGGGCAGGGTTAGAGCACAATGGCGGCATCTTTGGCGTGAGGGGCCTGCAGGCCAGTCTGAACTGGCGGCATGAGGGGGCGGTGGACTTTTCCCACCTGAGCTGGAAATCGGCCCATCTCTACCGCATCGGCCTTGGTGCCACCGAGGCGCTGTTCAAGGCCAGTGGCGGAAGCCTGCGCCTGCAGCCATTGAGCATTCCCCTGCTGGGAGGCAGGCTGATGCTGCACGATCTGGAGATGAGCGGGCTCCTGGATGGCGGTCTGGCCTGGGAAACACGCGCCGACCTGGATGACATACAGTTGCTGGAACTTAGCCGCGCCATGGGCTGGCCGGACTTGCAGGGCAGGCTTCAGGCTGGTATTCCGCGTATCCATTACCGGGATGCCATCCTGCGCATGGAGGGAGAGTTGCGGCTGGATGTGTTTGGTGGAGAAGTGGTGGTGGAAGGCCTGGAGCTGCAGGAACCCCTGGGCGTGGCCCCCGTGCTGCAAACCAATCTCCGCTTTACCAATCTGGATCTGGAACAGATCACCCAGGTGTTTTCCTTTGGCCGGATAGAAGGCAGCCTGGAAGGCCAGGTGCGCAACCTGCAACTGGTGGGCTGGGAAGTGGCGGCATTCGATGCCAGCCTGCAGTCGCCTGCCGGGGACCGGCGTCCCCATCGCATCAGCCAGCGCGCCATCGACAACCTCACGGAACTGGGCAATGGCGCCAGTGCCCAGCTTTCCGCCACCATGTTGCGTTTCTTCGAGGATTTCGCCTATGACAGTCTGGCGCTGAGGGTGAAGTTGCGGGGCACCACGGCGGAACTCGACGGTGTGCCGCGCTCCGAGGGAGGGTATTATATCGTCAAAGGCGCCAGGCTGCCGCGGATCGATGTCATTGGACGCAACCACCGCATTGCCTGGAAGGAACTGCTTTCCCGCCTGAGGGATATTCGTTTTGATGACATGATCGTGGAGTGAAAACATGTGGAAGAAATTGAGCTGGCCCCTGATGAGTCTGTTGCTGGGGGCCTGTGTCACCATCAACATTTATTTTCCCGCGGCTGCCGCGGAAGAAGCCGCGCGGGAGATCGTGCGGGATGTGCTGGACACGGACAAGGCGCAGCAGCAGGATCAGGGATCGGAAACCGGTGAGCGCAAAGACGACCAGACCCGGGTGGAGCAGCCGGCATTGCTACTGCTGATCGGACGCCTCATGGAGGCCTCTGTTTCTGCCGCCCATGCGGCAGGCGCCGATATCAATATCAATACGCCAGCCATTTCCCGCTTGCGGGCTTCCATGCAAAAGCGCCAGCGCGCCCTGGCGGCCTTCTACCGCTCCGGCGCCATTGGGTTCGATGAGCAGGGTCTGGTGGCCATCCGGGATTTGAAGGCCGTGGCACTCAAGGACCGCAATCGGGTGAAGAAACTGGTGGCGGACGAGAACAGGGACCGCAACGCCCTGTACCGCGAGATTGCCCGCGCCAACGGCCATCCCGAGTGGGAGGCGGATATCCGCAAGACCTTCTCGCGCATCTGGGTGGAGGAAGCTCCCAAGGGCTACTGGTACAAGAAAGGCGGAAGCTGGAAGAAAAAATGAGCGCCTAATGAAAAAGGCAGCCTGCGGGCTGCCTTTTTCGGAAAGCGGCTTTTTTCAGTAACCGCCCTTGCGCCGGCTTTCGGGCAGGCCGCCGATCTTGGCCGCCTGTTTGGAAGGGCCGCCACCGCCGGGGAAGAGTACAAACAGATCCTTGGAACCGATCTTGCGGCCCCATTTTTTGCTCATGGCCTTGATCATTTCCCGGTTGTTGGGCTGATGACCATTTTCGTTGATGTAAGCATCGCGCAGGTAGTTGATAACATCCCAGTGTTCATCGGTCAGTTCGACGCCTTCGGATTCGGCGATGGCCCTGCCCACGTCTTCGTTCCAGTCGTTGATATCGACAAGATAGCCGTTAGCATCGGTTTCGACGGTCTTGCCATTGATTTCATAGGACATGCTGATACCTCCTGGTCAAATTACCGTTACCCGCCAGTGAGCAGGTGATTCAAGATTAGAATTCTATTAAATTCCGAATGACTAGTCATCCTTGTTGACATCCACGGCCTGGATGCCCTTCATGGGGAGAAAAATGCCGCATCCAAGATGCTGGTGCTTTCCCAACCCCTCCTGCTGCAGTTTCAGGGAATCGGCGGGGCTGAGGTCGGCAATCATCAGGCTGCGGGTATGCAAAGGGCCTTGTGGTGTGTCGATCTGACTGCCCTTGCCGCACAGGGCCTTGCGCACCCTGATGCCCTGGGCGGCCAGTTCCTCGGCCATGCGCTGCAGAAACAGGTTTTCGTCTTTCCACTCGTCGTCGCGCATGAGCACATGGCGGGCATAGAGGGTGTCATGGCTGCTCAGAGGCTTGGTTCTGGGTTTGCCCAGGGTCAGCTCACAGCCGTCGATGTCCAGGGTGACGCCTTCCAGGCGCGTTGCTATCTCTTCAGCCTGGTCAGCGGGAACGCGCAGACTCATGCGCGTGCGCCGTGACGGCATGAGATATTGTCCCAGGGAGGGGTCCGGGCGTTCCCAGCCGTTCTGGGAGCCGGCGATATGGATCTCGTGCACGGCAATGCCGCTTTCACGCATTTCCGGCAATATTTGTTCGAGCGCCTGGCTCAGGGCATGCAGGTGATCCACGGGAAGCTGGCGGCACTGCATGGAGAAGGCCAGGTCCACGACATCGCTGCTGGTCTGCTGTTCTTCGGCCTTGTCTTCTTCCCACAACACGGCTTCAGTCCTCAGGGATGCGGGCGCGCAGTTCGTCCCTGTCGAACCACCAGTCGTCCTGCACCAGCACGTCCACGATGTTGCGCAGGCGCACCAGGAACTTGTCCGGCTGATCCAGCTCCAGTTTTTCTATCCAGTAGTTGAACTGGGCCTGGTCGCTGACGCCGCTGTGGCGGTTGGCCACCTTGCCCAGCATCTGCTGGGTGAAGAACAGCAGGTCGTCCCGGCGGGGATCGCCTTGTGTGCGCATGTCCACGATGAAGGCGGCGGTGGCGGCGGCCACGGCGGCGCCGTCCGAATCGTCGGGGGTGTCTTCGATGATGTGATGCAACAGTTCCACGGACAGTTCCGGGTCTATGGGATAAGTGACCCCCAGCCACACGCCCTGGCCCAGGGCGCTGAGAGAACCAGGCTGATCGCTCAGGTACATGACGTTGCAGCAGTCGGCGGCGGCTTCCCAGTTTTCTTCAGCAAGAAAATGATCGAAGGCCTCGCGGCACAATGACCAGGCCTGATCCCCGCGTTTCAGGTCCGCCAGGATGCGTCCCATGTCCAGCTGCAGCCGTGCCCGCTCGCCGGCGTCCGACGCCGAGGGCAGGCGGGCTTCCATTTCTGCCAGCTCAGCTTCAAGGCGCGCCTTTTCCACCGCGTCCATGTTCGCGGATTCGGCCAGGGTATCTTCCAGCTTGTCGGGATTGTGAAAGTCCATGGGAATCAGTACCTGCTGCTGAAGGCCGCTTCAAGACGGTCTTCCCAATCTTCCGGCGTGTCGGGGAATTCCGGTTTCACGTCGAACTGGAGAAACCGCTCACCGCGCTGGGCGAACACTTTGACGAGCTGCAACAGTTCCTCGAAGTTCTCCAGATCATGATTGGAGATCAATATGTTGCTCAGGGTCAGGACTTCATTGCTCATGGTTTTGTGCACTCTGGTTGTTCGGATTGCAAATCAGTTATGGGAACGAGTGAATAATCGGCGTTTGTTTGACGCAGATCAAATGTATTCGCCGGGCGCTTGACGAATCAATTAGCGATCTCTAATATGCCCCGACAGTTCGGTAGTTGCGTATACTCTAACATACTAAACATTGGAAACCGTCTCCCATTACCACTCGGACTGAGTGGTGTTTGTACCTGCGGTGTACCGGATGACGCCCCATGTATCAATGAGTTGGAGACAGTATGGATGGGCGGCACGGCTTCCGACTATCCCAAAGGGGATAGAGGCTTGCGGTCCTGCTACCCCCGAAGGTGGAGTATCAAGCGCGCTACTCCTCGGCTATATTAGCTGTCGTTGATGAAACCGATGCCGGAACGGCAGGTGGTTTTCATCATTTAAGGAGTGACGATGAAAGAGTTACTGAAGCGCTGAGGCCGAAGCGGTTTCAGCGGTTCTCAAAAAACCGCAAGCAATTCACGATCTAGTCAGGAGAAACCCAAAATGGCGATCGACAAGCACGAAACACCCATGATTGACCAGCTCGTAGACGGTCCTTGGCCCAGCTTCATCAAAGGCATCAAGCGTCTGCGTGACGAGCACCCCAGTGAGCGCATCAACGGCATGGCCAACGACCTGCTGGGTCAGCTGGAGACTTCTTACGAAACCCGCAAGGGCTACTGGAAGGGCGGCACCATTTCCGTATTCGGTTATGGCGGCGGCATCATCCCCCGCTTTACCGAGCTGAAGAATGACGATGGCAGTTCCATGTTCCCGGAAGCGCAGGAATTCCACACCATGCGCATCCAGCCCCCCGGTGGTTTTCACTACACCACCGACATGCTGCGCAAGATCATGGATATCGACGAGAAATATGGCTCCGGCATGATCTGTCTGCACGGTCAGACCGGTAACCTGATGCTGGTCGGCATGGATTCCGACGCCATCCAGCCCTGTTTCGACGAAATGAATGCCCTGGGTTGGGACCTTGGCGGCGCCGGCCCCTGCGTGCGCACCGGCATGTCCTGTGTGGGCGCGGCCCGTTGCGAGCATTCCTGCGCGGACGAGATGAAGATCAACCGCGTTCTCCTGAACAACTTCCAGGACGACATGCACCGTCCCGCCCTGCCTTACAAGTTCAAGTTCAAGGTTTCCGGCTGCGCCAATGACTGCACCAACTCCATCCAGCGTGCGGACATGGCCATCATCGGCACCTGGCGTGACGACATGAAGGTCAACCAGGACGAGGTCAAGGCCTTCGTGGAGAAGAAGGGCCGCAAGTACGTTGTTGACAATGTCATCAGCCGCTGCCCCACCAACTCCCTGTCCCTGAACGACGATGACACCCTCGAGGTCAACAACAAGGACTGCGTGCGCTGCATGCACTGCATCAACGTCATGACCAAGGCGCTGTCCGCTGGCGACGACAAGGGCGTGACCATCCTCATCGGCGGCAAGCGTACCCTGAAGATCGGTGACCTGTTCGGCACCGTGCTGATTCCCTTCATGAAGCTCGATACCGACGAGGATTACGAGAAACTGGTCGAGCTGGCCGAAGAGTGCATCGACTTCTTCGCCGAGAACGCCCTGGAGCACGAGCGTACCGGTGAGATGATCGAGCGTATCGGTCTGGCCAACTTCCTGGAAGGCATCGGCGTGGAGATCGATCCCAACATGATCAATCACCCGCGTACCAGCAGCTATGTCCGCATGGACGGCTGGGACGAAGAAGCCGCCAAATGGGAAGAGCGCAAGGCCGCCGGCTGATATTTCAGGCCGTCAAGTAACAGATCTGCAGGCGGCTCCAGGGCCTGGACGCCGCCTGCACGGAAGCAATTCGATTTTTATTTAGGAGGTTCGCATGTCAGATGCACCTGTTATGCCCATAGAATCTGGAACGCCCGACAGTTTCCAGTATATGCACCCCACACTGCGTAAGAATTATGGTCAGTGGGCCTATCACGATCGTCCCCGTCCTGGTGTTCTGCATCATGTGTCCAAATATGGCGACGAGATCTGGACCGTCAAGGCCGCTTCTCCCCGCCAGCTCGACATCCTCACTCTGCGCGAGATCTGCGATATCGCGGATGAGTTCTGCCAGGGTTATCTGCGCTTCACCATGCGCGGCAATATCGAGTACATGGTGACCGACGAAGCCCAGGTCGAGCCTCTGATCAAGCGCCTGAACGACGCTGGCTATCCTGTGGGCGGCACCGGTAACTCCGTCACCATGATCTCCCATACCCAGGGCTGGCTGCACTGCGACATTCCCGGCACCGACGCCTCCGGCGTGGTCAAGTCCCTGATGGACGAACTCATCGACGAGTTCCTGGTCGAGGAAATGCCCAACCGCGTGCACATCACCACCTCCTGCTGCCAGATCAACTGCGGTGGCCAGGGTGATATCGCCGTCAACGTACAGCACACCAAGCCGCCCAAGATCAACCACGACCTGGTCGGTAATGCCTGTGAGCGTCCTTCCGTCGTGGCCCGTTGCCCGGTGGCAGCCATCCGTCCCGCCATGGTGAACGGCAAGCCGACCCTGGAAGTGGACGAGAAGAAGTGTGTGTGCTGCGGCGCCTGCTTCCCTCCCTGTCCTCCCATGCAGATCAACGATCCCGAGCACACCAAGATCGCTGTCTGGGTTGGCGGCAAGCACTCCAACGCCCGTTCCAAGCCCATGTTCCACAAGCTGGTTGCGGCTGGCCTGCCCAACAACGCGCCCCGCTGGCCCGAAGTGGCGGCCGTGGTCAAGAAGATCCTCAAGGCCTACAAGGAAAACGCCAACGACTACGAGCGCATGGGCGAGTGGGTAGAGCGCATTGGTTGGCAGCGTTTCTTCGAGCTGACCGGTCTGCCGTTCACCCGTTACCACATCGACAACTGGCGTGGTAGCCGCAACAGCCTGAACCAGTCTGCGCATATCCGCTTCTGATCGGGAGTTGTCTGGTTATGAAATTTTCCATTCAAGTAAACGAAGGCCCCTATCAGCACCAGGCCTCCGATTCCGCCTATCAGTTCACCAAGGCGGCGCTGGAGAAAGGTCACGAGTGCTTTCGGGTGTTCTTCTACCATGACGGGGTGCTCAACGGCACGCGTCTGACCACGCCTCCCCAGGACGATCGCAACATCGTCAACAACTGGGTGGAACTGGCAGAGAAATATGATCTGGACCTGGTGGTATGTGTGGCGGCCGCCCAGCGCCGCGGCATCGTCGATGAGGGCGAAGCCGAGCGTAACGGCAAGGACGCCACCAATATCGCCCCCCGGTTCCGGATTTCTGGTCTCGGCCAATTGGTTGAAGCGGCAATCCAGAGCGACCGCCTGGTCGTGTTTGGCGACTGACGGAGGATCATAATTATGTCTGATGCAAAGAATTTCATGTTCCTCAACCGTCGCGCGCCCTATGGCACCATCTATGCCTGGGAATCCCTGGAAGTGGTGCTCATTGCTGCGGCCTTCGAGCAGAATGTAAGCCTGATGTTCATCGACGATGGCGTGTTCCAGTTGACCAAGGGACAGGACACCACAGGTATTGGCATGAAGAACTTCTCGCCGACCTATCGCACCCTGGGTGACTATGAAGTCCGCCACATGTATGTGGACAAGGCCTCCCTGGAGGCTCGTGGCCTGACTGCCGATGACCTGGTTGAGGTCGAGTGGGAAGACTGGGAGACCGAGGAAACCGTGGACAACATCGTTGAAGTGGTCGATTCCGACCGGGTGGCTGAGCTGCTCGAGGAATCCGACGTCGTATTCAGTTTCTAAAGGAGAACGTAATGAGCGATCTGCACACTGTAAACAAGTCGCCGTTCGAAAAGAACTCCCTGGAGACCTGTCTCAGGTTGTCCAAGGCCGGTTCTGCCATTCTCCTTTATGAAGATGGTGTATACGGCGCGCTCAAAGGCACTGCTGTCGAAAACATGATCGCGTCTGCGGTCGGTGACAAGAAAGTCTATGTCCTGGGACCTGATTTCAAGGCCCGTGGTCTGGCCGACGATCGCATCATCGACGGTGTGGAAGTCGTGGACTACGCAGGTTTCGTGGACCTGGTTGAAGCTAACGACAAGGTTCAGGCCTGGGTTTGATCCCGTCCTGAATAGAATTATTGATTGATTATTAGGAGAAAGAAACATGCCTATCGAAGTAAACGGTAAAACCCTGGAGACCGACGAAGAAGGCTATCTGGTCAACCTGAACGACTGGGAGCCCGGCGTAGCCGAGGTGATGGCCAAGGAAGACGATCTGGAACTGACCCAGGATCACTGGGACATCATCAACTTCCTGCGTGAGTACTATGAAGAGTACCAGATCGCTCCCGCGGTCCGTGTACTGACCAAGGCCGTGGGCAAGCGCCTGGGCAAGGAAAAGGGCAACAGCAAGTACCTGTATGGTTTGTTCCCCTATGGTCCTGGCAAGCAGGCATGCCGCTATGCCGGCCTGCCCAAGCCGACCGGCTGCGTTTGATCCCGGATTGAACTGGCGGGAAGGCAGTTGCGGCTGCCTTCCCGGTTTCCCCGAAATCAGAAAGAGTTTTTCGAAACATGTCGCTCGCTATCACAGTGCTTTTCTATCTGGCCACGGTTATCCTGATTGCCGGGCTGGCGTATCGTATCTGGATTTATGCCAAGGTGCCTGCGCCCCTCAAGATTGCCACGACCCCAGCGCCCGTGACCAAGGGTGGTGTGGTTCTGCGAATGTTCCGTGAAGTGGCATTTTTCGAAAGTCTTTTCAAGAGCAACAAGCTGTTGTGGTTGCTGGGAGTGCTGTTCCATTTCGGTCTGCTCCTGGTGCTGCTGCGTCATCTGCGCTATTTCATCAACCCGGTTCCCACCGTGGTAGAGATGATTCAGCCCTTTGGCAAATATGCGGCTTTCGCCATGATCATCGGCCTGCTGGGGCTGTGGGCGCGCCGCCTGGTCATCGACCGTGTACGCTACATCACCGCGCCTTCCGACCACCTGATCCTGGCGCTGCTGGTGCTGATCGGAATCAGTGGTGCGTCCATGACCTTCGTCTCCCACGTGGACATCGTTGGGCTGAAGGAATTCACCATGGGTCTCATCACTTTTGATCCCAAGCCCCTGCCATCCGATCCCCTGTTGGCCATACACCTGTTCCTGGTTTCCGTGCTGATGATCATCTTCCCCTACAGCAAGCTGCTGCATGGCGTGGGCGTGTTCTTCAGTCCGACCCGCAACCAGGTGGACAACCCGAGGGAAGAGCGTCACCTGGCGGATTGGGCGCGCAAGTTCGAAGAAAATTCCTGATCACAGTACGGCATTGTTAACGAGGCGATAGGTCCAGCTCATGGCAAAAGCGAATTTTGAAGTTCCCGAGCTCAAGGAGCATCTCGAAGTCCCGAAGATCGAGCCAGGCGCAATGGCGCACCTGGAAACCTTCAAGGCCAAACCGGAGTTTATGGAGGCCCTGGGCTTCCCCGGCGAACTGTCCGACAACTGGCAGGAACAGGCCATCGAGGCCATGGGCGACATGCTCAAGAAATACCGTTCCCTGCAGGTGTACATGGATTCCTGCGTGAAGTGCGGCGCCTGCACGGACAAGTGCCACTACTATCTGGGCACCAAAGATCCCAAGAACATGCCCGTGGCGCGTCAGGACCTCATGCGCAAGGTGTACCGTCGCTACTTCACCTTTGCCGGCAAGTATTTTCCCAAGCTGGTGGGCGCCACCGATCTCACCCAGGAAGTGCTGGATGACTGGTACAACTATTATCACCAGTGCTCCCAGTGCCGCCGTTGTTCCGTGTTCTGCCCCTATGGCATAGATACGGCGGAAATCTCCATGGCCGCGCGGGAGATCATGGACCGCATCGGCCTGGGCGACAAATATTCCAACGAGATCATCGGCAAGGTATTCCGCATCGGCAACAACCTGGGCCTGCCCGGCCCCGCCCTGGAGGACACCCTGGAAGGTCTGGAAGAGGATGTCTATGACGACACCGGGGTGGAGGTCAAGTATCCTCTGGACAAGAAAGGCGTGGACATTCTGTTGGTGACACCTTCCGCCGACTTTTTCGCCGAGCCCCATGTGGACGGCCTCATCGGATACGGCAAGGTGTTCCACGAGGCCGGCGTCTCCTGGACCCTGAGTTCCTACGCCTCGGAGGCGGCCAACTTCGGCATGTTCATCGGTTCCTACGAGAACATGCGCAAAGTGTCCCAGCGTATCCGCAAGGCGGCCCTGGACCTGGGCGTGAAACGCATCATCTTTGGCGAGTGCGGCCATGCCTGGCGTGTTGCCTACGCCTTCCTGAACACCCTGGCAGGCCCCTGGGATTTCCTGGATCCGGATTATCCCGTGCCCCAGCACATTCTGGAGTTCACCTGGGGTGAAATCCAGAAGGGTACCCTGAATATCGACAAGTCCGCCAACGATGACATGGTGCTCACCTTCCATGATTCCTGCAATGTGGCCCGCGCCACGCGCATGGGCGACAAGCCGGGGGGTCAGTTCGAGATCCCGCGCAATGTCATCAAGGCCGTCTGCAACAACTATGTGGACATGCCGGCGGACACCATTCGGGAATCGACTTTCTGCTGCGGGGGCGGCGGCGGTCTGCTCACCGACGATCTCATGGAGCTTCGCGTCAAGGGCGCCAAGCCGCGCATGGAAGCCCTGAAGAGCGTCACCGAAGAGAATGGAGTTACTCATATGGCGGCAATCTGCGCTATCTGCAAGTCACAGTTCACCAAGGTGATTCCTTACTATGGCTTCGACATGGATCAGATTGTCAGCGTGCATCAGCTGGTATCCAACGCCCTGATACTGACCGGGCAGAACAGCGAAGATGAAGACGATGAATCCGGGGAAGATGCAGCATAAGGCTGTGATTTTCCGCTACAAGATAATCCTCCCGTAAAGGGCAACAGTTTTAACTGGTTTGGAGAGTGACAATGGCAACTCCTAGTGATGAAATGACTAAGAACATTACCTGGCGTCGTTTTGAAGATGGTCAGAACAAGTGGGACTCCTGGACGGACGATGTATTCAACTACGATACCTCGTACAAGTGTCCCACCTACGTGCATGAAACACCTCCCTGCCAGGGAAGCTGCCCTTCAGGCCATGACGTGCGTGGCTGGCTGTCCATCGTGCGCGGCATCGAAAAGCCGGCCGGGGACATGAGCAAGGAAGAGTACGCATTCTACCGTGCCACCGAATCCAATCCTTTCCCCGCCATGATGGGCCGGGTCTGCCCCGCGCCCTGCCAGGACGGCTGCAACCGCAACGCGGTGGAAGATTATGTCGGTATCAACTCCATCGAACAGTACATCGGAGACAAGGGCTTGGAGCATGGCTTCAAGTTCCAGGCTGGCAAGGATACCGGAAAGAAAGTCGCCGTCATCGGTGGTGGCCCCGGCGGCATGGCAGCTGCCTATCAGCTGCGCCGCATGGGTCACGGCGTGACCGTATTCGAAGCCCAGCCTGAACTGGGTGGCATGATGCGTTACGGCATCCCCAACTATCGTGTGCCTCGCGACAAACTGGCCGCCGAGAACCAGCGCATCGTGGACATGGGCGTGGACGTGAAACTGAACACCCGCGTCGGCAAGGACGTGAGCGTGGAGCAGCTGGAAAAAGACTACGACGCCATCATCTGGGCCGTGGGCTGCTGGACCGGCCGCGCCTTGCCCGTGGACGGCTGGGACGGCACGCCCAACTGCGTCACCGGCGTCGCCTTCCTGAAAGCCTTCAACGAAGGCCGCATGAAGGTCACTGGCAAGAAGCTGGTGTGCGTAGGTGGTGGTGACACCTCTATCGACGTAGTCTCCGTGGCCCGCCGCATCGGCACCAACCCCGCCATGCCCGGCAACCCCGAGGACGTGGTCAACGATGATTCTGTGGATCATGACGAAGCTCTGGTTGGTGGTCGCGAGCCCGTGGACGCCACCCTGACATCCTTGTTCACCAAGGAAAACATGATGGCGGCCGAGCACGAGATCCACGACGCCATCCACGAAGGCGTGACCATTCTCGACGGCGTCATGCCTCTGGAAGTCATCAAGGGCGATGACGGCCGCGCCACCGGTCTCAAGGTCTGCGACTGCACCATGGACGGCATGACCCCCATCCCCGTGGAAGGCACCGAGCGTGTGCTGGAAGCGGACATCATCGTCGCAGCCATTGGTCAGGGCGGTGACCTGTCCGGCCTGGAAGATTTCGACAATGGTCGTGGCCTGATGGACACCACCAACAACTACCAGCTGAAGGACAAGCCCAACCACTTCGCCATTGGCGACATCGTGCGCCCGCACCTGCTGACCACTGCTATCGGTCAGGCCTGGGTGGCGGCCGAATCCGTGGACGAGTTCCTCAAGGGCGAGGAGATCAAGAAACGTCCCAAGGTTGACGTACACCACTTCGACCTGCTGGAGAAGCTGCACGAAGCCGGCCTGGATCCCGAAGAGTTCGATCCCAACGCGGGCGACCAGCGCGGTACCTCCTTCTCCAACTACGCGGTTCACAATTACGAGGACCGTTCCTTTGCCGAGATCATCTCTGCGGATGAACTGTTCCTGGGACACTTCGAGGTCACCCCGCGCCACAAGCGTCCGGAAGACGTGCCAAGCGCCGATGAAGTGCTCGGTCATTTCAAGGAGCGCATGCAGGGCTTGGATGACGAAACCGCCCAGAAGGAAGCCGATCGCTGCATGAGCTGCGGCCTGTGCTTCGAGTGCGACAACTGCGTCATCTACTGTCCTCAGGATGCGGTGTACCGCGTACCCAAGGACCAAGCGACCACTGGCCGCTACGTGGCTACCGATTACTCCCGCTGCGTGGGTTGCCACATTTGTTCCGACGTATGTCCTACCGGCTACATCAAGATGGGTCTTGGTGAGTAAACAGGATCAGAGGCTTATTCCATGACTCGCATTAGCAGCATGACGCTTCTGGCATTTGCACTGTCCGGGCTGCTTGGCCTGGGCAGCGCCCTTGCCGTAGAAGCCGTAGAAGGTACGGCCAAGGCCGACAAGCTAGAACAGTGCGTGGAACCCACGTCTGTGATGCGCCGTAATCACTTTGAGTTCATCAAACATCAGCGTGACCTGACCGTGCGCCAGGGCATACGCGGCAGCAAGCACAGTCTTGCCGGTTGCGTGGACTGTCATGCGCGCAAGGACAGCGGCGGCAAGTTTGTGCCGGTGAATGCGGAAGGCCAGTTCTGCGATGCCTGTCATGATTATGCTGCCGTGAGCCTCAAGTGTTTCGAGTGTCACAGCACCGTACCCGGGGAGAAATGAGTATGTCCAAAGTTGATCAGCAAGGGCGTCGCGAATTTCTGAAAAAGTCGGCTGCCGCCACCGCGGTGACTATTGCACCTGGTGTCGTGTTGCATTCTCTGACGGCCGAGGCCGCACCCCGTACCGAGCCGGTGACCGACAAGGTGCGCTGGGGTATGCTCATCGACGCCAACAAATGCGCCGACGGCTGCAATGATTGTGTTGTCGCCTGTGACAAGGAGAATGGCCTGGATCTCGTGGATATGCCGGAAGGGGCCGACGAGGGTCTGTGGGAGCGTCAGCGCCCCCGTTGGATTCGCCAGGTGAAGCTGAAGGACAATCTATCCGGCAAAATAACCAACCTGCCTCTGATGTGTCAGCACTGCGAGAAGCCGCCTTGCGTGGACGTATGCCCCACCGGCGCTTCCTTTCGCCGTGCCGATGGCATCGTGATGGTGGATCGTCATATCTGCATTGGTTGCCGTTACTGCATGATGGCCTGTCCCTACAAGGCCCGTTCCTTCATTCACGCGGAAGTCGCCGAGAAGCTGACCCATACCCCGCGGGGCAAGGGTTGCGTGGAGTCCTGCAACCTCTGCGTGCATCGTCTGGACAATGGCCAGACCACCACAGCCTGTCAGGACGCCTGCAAGCACCAGGCCATTGTGTTCGGTGATCTCAATGATCCTGACAGTGCCGTCTCCCAGGCCCTGAAGAAATATCCCAGTGTGGCCATCAGGGACGACCTGAAGCTCAATCCTGGTGTGCGTTACAGCAACATTTGATTTGATTAGGTGGGTGAAGTAATGAAAAAGATTCCCTTCAGCGAATGGGGCATAGACAGTCCTCGTTACTGGGGCATGCTCGCAGTGCTGGGCGCCATCGTCGCCGTGGCCGGGCTCGCTGTGTTCTACATGGAGCACAACGGTCACTGGGTCACGGGCATGACCAACCAGGTGGTCTGGGGCATGCCGCATGTATTCGCAATCTTTCTCATCGTGGCGGCTTCCGGCGCCCTCAACGT
>JALVNE010000308.1 GCA_027026755.1 Sedimenticola sp.
AAGACCACCCGATGCCGCGCCGATGGTGTTGCAGCAGGCTGTCCTCGTCAAAGGCCGAGATCAGGAAGGGTTGCCGGTCGTCGCTTGGCTTGCGGATGATGTTGACGGCCGGTCCCCGGGATTCCCGCAACAGCTTGCGGGCATGTTCCCGCACCAGCCGCCATTCGTCACCGGCGATACGCCGGTCACCATCGAGATCGAAGCCCTTGAGATAGCGCGCGGGGTGCTTGCGCCACTCGGCGATGAAATCATCGATGCGCTGTTCCTCGTCCTGCGGCGGCGATTCCTGACGCAGGGTGGTGAATTCTCCCACCACATGCAGCGGATCCGCCACGCGGATCAGGGTTTCGCTGAAGCGGTAGCGGGGATTGAGACCGAGACCGACGCCGAAACGGCTCTGTTTCGGTTGCCGGCTCTGTTCGATGCGGCTGCCATACCAGCGTCGATGATGCCGGCTGAGCACCTGGGCATCGCTCGGATCGACGACGCATTCGCCCGAATCATCGACGAGGCGAAAGAGCTCATCGGAAACCCGATCCTGATCCACTACCCAATGAGATCGATTCAGCAATCGCTTGCGCCGTTCGATACGGCAGTGATACCAGACGCAACGCTCGCCGCTGAACGGCGAGAGTATCGGATCGCCCGGCAGCAACTCGGCCAGGCCCTGCAATTCGACCAGGCCCTGGGCCGCCGAGGCAATGCGCGAGGAGGGGGTATCGGCGATCAGACGATAGCGGCGATAGTGTTGGAAAGACCGGTACAACAGATAGAGCGGAACAGCGATCAATAACAGCAACAGCCACTGGTACTCGGACGGGCTCAACCGCAACAGCGCATCGGTGAAAGCGGAACCCATGAG
Source organism: Sedimenticola sp. (assembly GCA_027026755.1). Lineage (GTDB taxonomy): Bacteria > Pseudomonadota > Gammaproteobacteria > Chromatiales > Chromatiaceae > Thiolapillus. The sequence goes on from JALVNE010000308.1 coordinate 863, forward strand.
CTGGAAGATCCGCCGGGCTCAGTTGTCGAACAATTGCTTCAGATCGTGATCGCGTTTCTCGGCTTCACTGAACTCGAGCAGTTCGCGCGGGCCGAAATGGAACAGTCGGGCCAGGATCAGATCCGGGAATTGTTCGATGCGGGTATTGTTGATATTAACCGATTCGTTGTAGAACTCGCGTCGGTCGGCAATGGCCGATTCCAGCGCGCTGATACGCTGTTGCAGGTGGCGGAACTGCTCATTGGCTTTCAACTCGGGATAGGCCTCGGCCACGGCGAACAGGTTGCCCAGGCCCAGGCGCAGAGCGCTCTCGGCCTGGCCCAAGGCCGCCACATCGCCGTTTTGCCGGGCCTCGGCGACCCGGTTGCGCGCCTGCATGACCTTTTCCAGGGTTTCCTGCTCGAATTTCATGTACTGCTTGCAGGTTTCCACCAGCTTGGGGATCTCGTCATGGCGCTGTTTCAGCAAAACATCGATATTCGACCAGGCCTTGGAGACATTGTGCTTGATACGCACCAGGTTGTTGTAGAGGCTGACGCCATAAAAACCCAGCAGAACCAGCGCCAGGAGAAAAACAATGCTACCGATTTCCATGAACCCGCTCCCTAAATATCCAGATTATCGACATTCATCGCGTTCCGTTCGATGAAATCGCGTCGCGGTTCCACATGATCGCCCATCAGTGTGGTGAAGACCTCATCGGCGGCGATCGCATCCTCGATACGCACCTGCAACAGGCGGCGGTTGTCCGGGTCCATCGTGGTTTCCCACAGTTGCTCCGGATTCATCTCGCCGAGGCCCTTGTAGCGCTGGATGTTCTGGCCTCGACGCGCCTCGTTCATCAGCCAGTCGTAGGCTTCGCTGAATTGGGAAACGGCCTTTTTCTTTTCCCCCCGTTGCACGAAGGCCTCGCCGCTGGCGAACAGATCCCCGACTTCGGCAATGAATTCACGCATCAGGGCATAGTCCGATCCATTGAAGAATTCTATCGGAATTTCGGTTTCATTAGTTATACCATGGACCTTGCGCTGCAGTTTCAATATCGGCCGCTGACGATCGTCCTGCTCGATACTTACCTGGTAGCCCACGGAAGTGACCGCATCCTGGTTCAGTTGCCGTTGCAGCTGTTCTACCCAGCCTTGTAGATCCCGCTCGGGAGCGTCGAGTTGATCCTCCTCGACCACCGGCATGCGCAACAACTGATCGAGGAAGGTCTCCGGCATACTGCGCTTGAGTCGTTTGAACACGGCCAGCAGATTCATGTACTGACGGGCCAGGGTTTCCAGCGCCAGATCGCTGATCGGCGGGCTGTCCTCGTCGAGATACAGCCGGGCGCCTTCGATGGCCAGTTGCAGCAGGTAATTGTTGAGTTCCTTGTCGTCCTTGACGTAGCGTTCCTGCTTGCCTTTCTTGATCTTATACAGCGGAGGCTGGGCAATATAGATGTGACCGCGTTCGATCAATTCCGGCATCTGCCGGTAGAAGAAGGTCAGCAACAGGGTACGGATATGGGAGCCATCCACATCCGCATCGGTCATGATGATGATGTGGTGATAACGCAATTTCTCGATATCGAATTCATCACGGCCGATACCGGTGCCCAGCGCCGTGATCAATGTTCCCACCTCGGCGGAACTCAGCATCTTGTCGAAACGGGCCTTCTCGACATTGAGAATCTTGCCCTTCAGCGGCAGGATGGCCTGGGTACGGCGGTTGCGACCCTGCTTGGCGGAACCGCCCGCGGAATCTCCCTCCACCAGGTAGAGCTCGGAAAGGGCGGGATCCTTTTCCTGACAATCGGCCAGCTTGCCCGGCAGACCGGCGATATCCAGCGCGCCCTTGCGGCGCGTCATCTCCCGCGCCTTGCGCGCCGCTTCGCGGGCCCGGGCCGCATCGATGATCTTGGCGGTGATCGCCTTGGCTTCCGAGGGATTTTCCTCGAGGAAATCCTTCAGGGATTCGGAGATCACCGATTCCACCACCGACTTCACCTCGGAGGAAACCAGCTTGTCCTTGGTCTGCGAGGAGAATTTCGGATCCGGCACCTTGACCGACAATACCGCGGTAAGACCTTCACGCATATCGTCACCGGAGGCGGTGGACTTGTTCTTGCCGCCCAGGTTGTTCTCCATGTACTGGTTCAGGGTGCGGGTCAGGGCCGCGCGGAAACCGGAGAGGTGCGTACCGCCATCCCGCTGGGGTATGTTGTTGGTATAGCAGAAGATGTTTTCCTGGTAGCTGTCGTTCCATTGCAGGGCCACCTCCACACCGATATCGTCACGCATCGTCGAGATACTGATGACCTTGTTGTGGATCGGTGTCTTGTTCTTGTTCAGATGCTCGACAAAGGCGCGGATACCGCCATCGTACTGAAAGGCGTCTTCCTTGCCACTGCGTTCATCCTTGAGGCGAATATGCACACCAGAGTTGAGAAAGGATAACTCTCGCAAGCGTTTTGCCAGGATATCGTAATGAAACTCGATATTGCTGAAGATATCAGGACTCGGCCAGAAGCGGATCTCGGTGCCGGTTTCGTTGGTATCCTTGATCGCCTTCAACGGGGCGACCGGCTCGCCCTTGATATACTCCTGAACATGTACCTTGCCTTCACGCTTGATGGTCAGCAGTACCCGATCGGACAGTGCATTGACGACGGAAATACCCACCCCGTGCAAACCGCCGGAGACCTTGTAGGAATTGTCATCGAATTTACCTCCGGCATGGAGCACGGTCATGATGACCTCGGCCGCGCTGCGGCCTTCCTCCGGATGGATATCCACGGGGATACCGCGCCCATCGTCGCGGATACTGACCGACTCGTCCGGATGAATGGTCACCAGAATCTCGCTGCAGTACCCCGCCAGAGCTTCGTCGATGGAGTTGTCCACCGCTTCGAAAACCATGTGATGAAGACCCGAACCATCATCGGTATCTCCAATATACATGCCGGGGCGCTTGCGAACGGCATCGAGGCCCTTGAGAACCTTGATGCTCGAGGAATCGTATTCGGACATAGATTTATCTTCCAACTGGATCAGGGCGAATCATACCATGTTCCACATGAAACATTCGGCCTCCCTCGATCATGGCGTCTGTAAAGGCAGCATGGCTCAAACCGGTTACAAAGATTTGCAGACCCAATGAAATCAGCCGCTGGTATAGTCTAGTGCAGTTTTCTCGATCGAGTTCAGCCTGCAGATCATCGATCAACACGATACAGGGCTTTTGTGTCTTTCTGCGTATCAATTCGGCGGATCGCGATTTGATCTCTATGGACAATGCCTTCAATTGACCTCTGGAACAGCATTCGATTACCGGTTGATTCTTTTTTGTTATCTTGAGATCGGCTCGAGCAAAGCTGTGCCGGGTGTAGCCCTGTCTTATGTCCTGATCCCTGTCCTTGATCAGTTGTCGAGCATACTCGTCATCAAAGCCCTGTTTATATTCGATTCGATAGCCGAAATCGTCAGACAGCAAATCAGACAATACAGATCTGCGTTCCTTTTGAATACGTTTTGTATGCTCGACCAGAAGAGGATCCCAATAGTCGAGAAGATCCAGGTTGGTTCCTTGCCTCAGTATCGCGTTCCTTTGTTTGAGTATGTACTGTGCCTGGGACCATTGATCGGCATAGGATGGTTTCACGTGAAACACCAGCCAATCGATGAATTGTCGACGTATCGCGGGTGATCCGGTAACCAATTCCGTGGTTTGATGGTCAATCGCCATAACCGCGGTGATTCTTGCCAGATCCCGTATTCGATGAATATTCTTCCCGTCTATTCGCAATTCCCTGTGATTCTTTCCGTAGCGAAATCCACAGCCGTGATTGTTATTTCTGGCAAAGAGTAGAAACGATTCTTGACCCCTTGTTACACATTGGATCAATTTTCGGGTTCTGAAGGATTTTCCCTGTACGATTACAGATAATGCTTCCAGCAAACTGGTCTTGCCTGCTGCATTCTGTCCGGTAATGAGATTTATATTTGGATTGAAATCGAGTGTTACATCTTTCAGGTTGCGGAAATTTGCTATCCGGATTTGCTGCAAGGCCATTGATGTCAAGGCGTAAACTCACCCGTCAGATGCGCATTGGCATCACGACATAGCGAAAGTTCTCGTTGTCCATTGCCTTGATGATACAGCTGCTGTTGTTGTCCTTCAGACAGAACAACACCTTTTCCGAATCAAGCACGGATAACACATCCAGAAGATAGGTCACATTGAAGCCGATTTCCATTGGCGTTCCATTGTATTCCACGCTGATCTGTTCGTCGGCTTCCTCCTGATCCGGATTGTTTGCGCGTATTTCCATACTGTTTTCTTTCAGTGACAGATTGATACCCCGGTGTTTTTCATTGGACAAAATCGAAGCACGATAAAGGGATTGTTTGAGAACTTCACGATCCACACTCATGATCTGATCACTGTCTTCGGGTATGACGCGATTATAGTCCGGGTATTTTCCGTCTATGAGCTTGCTGGTGAATCTCAAGTTCTCGGTCTGTACACGCAGTTGATTCGATGAGATCAGTATTTCCACTGGTGATTCATCGTTTTCCAGCAATCGACCGAGTTCCAGCACGGCCTTGCGGGGAAGAATGATCTGTAGCTCTTTGCCAATGCCCAGGCTTCCCGGTTCTTCACTCAAAGCCAATCGGTGTCCGTCCGTAGCCACCATTCGGATTCCCTTATCGCCAAGCTCCATCAACATGCCATTGAGCATATACCGGACATCCTGTATGGCCATGGCAAAGGAAGTTTTGTCGATCAGTTTCTTCAATACCTGCTGTGGCATCGAGATCTGGCTGTCAATCTGCATATTATCGATGTGCGGAAAATCTTCGGCTTGCAGACTACTCAGGGAGAAACGACTGGGTCCGGAGATGAGATGGATTTTGCCGTCTTTCTGGGTCAGGCAGATCTCTGATTGTTCTGGCAATGCCTTGACGATATCGAACAGCTTGCGTGCCGGTATCGTCGTGGAGAAGTCTTCGTCACCTTGCAGATGGTTGATTCTCGCGGTGAGCTCGATCTCTTGATCCGTTGCCGTCAAGCTGGCTTCTTCGCCTACTTTCCTAAGCAGAACATGACCCAAAATCGCCATCGTCTGCTTGCGTTCTACGGCCCCGATGACTTTCTGCAGGGGATCGAGAAACTCGTCTCTTTTAATAATCGTTTTCATTATATATATACACTGTTGTTATAACTAGCTACCCGTCTGGCTGTGTGAAAATCTATAATTTTCTTTATATTCAATAACTTGAAAGTTTTTATCGCGCTTTAAAGCTGTTTCTGCATGGTCAACAAGCTGTGGATAAGCTAGGGTAAAAACCGTATCTGCACAAGTCACCGATTTATTCACAGTTTACCCAAAGGTAACGAAATGCTTGTGCAGACATTTGTTTCATGTCCCGAGTATGCGTTGCAGATTATCGTAATCCTCGTTGAAGCGCTCGTCCTCTCCGCGAAGCTCCTCAACCTTGCGGCAGGCATGCAGTACCGTGGTATGGTCGCGTCCACCAAAGGCATTGCCGATCTCCGGTAACGAGTGGCGCGTCAGCTGCTTGCACAGGGCCATTGCCATCTGCCGAGGACGGGTAATGGAACGGGTGCGCCGGCTGGACAACAGATCGGATATGGAGATCTTGAAATAACTGGCCACGGTTTTCTGTATGTTGTCTATGGATATCTGTTTCTCCTGTGCCGCAAGCAATTCCTTCAAGGCTTCGCGGGCCAGTTCCTGGGTGATCGGCCGATGGGTGAACTGGGCATGGGCGATTACACGCTTGAGTGCGCCTTCCAGATCGCGGATGTTGGAGCGGAATCGCTCGGCGATGAAGAAAGCCACGGGCTCCGGCAGTTCGACGCCGCGCTGATCCGCCTTGCTGCGCAGTATCGCAACCCGGGTTTCCAGATCCGGTGGCTTGATATCCACGGTAAGGCCCCAGCCGAGGCGGGAACGAATGCGATCGTCGAGACCGTCGATCTCCCGTGGAGAGCGGTCGCAGGTGATGATCATCTGCGCATTGGCTTCGTAGAGGGAGTTGAAGGTATGAAAAAACTCCTCTTGTGAGCGGTTCTTGTCGGCGAGGAACTGGATATCGTCGATCAGCAGGGCGTCGGCGTTACGATAGAAGTTCTTGAACTGGTTGATCTTGCTGTGCTGCAGGGCCTTGACCATATCGGACACGAAGCGTTCGCAGTTGACATAGATGACGGTGGATTCCGGCCGCAGTTCCAGTATGCGGTTACCGGCCGCCTGCATCAGATGAGTCTTGCCGAAACCGGTGCCGCCGTAGATATACAGTGGATTGTACTCGGAACCCGGTTCGCTGCTGACCTGATAGCTGGCGGCGCGCGCGAGCTGGTTCGATTTGCCCTCGACATAGTTGTCGAAGACCTGGTCGGGATTCAGACCCGATGGATAGGGAGCGGACTTCCGTGGCTGGACGGCGGGTGCGAATTCTCCGGTGATTTCGGCCGCATCGTCCGGCTGGCTGCTGCCGATGGTCAGCGACACGGTCATGCTCTTGGTATCGTCCAGTTCGAGCAGGATGGCCTGGATCTGATCGAGAAAGTTCTTCTTCACCCAGTCCATGACAAAACGATTCGGTGCATGCAGCAGCAGGTTGTTGCGACGCAACTCGGCCTGCAGGGGCAGTATCCAGGTTTCCAGCTGCTTGTCGCTGATATCCCGTTCCAGGCGGGCGAGACACTGTGACCAGATTTCGGATTGCAAGACGTATGGCTCCTGTTGGACTGGGGATGCTCGGAATATGACTGCGGGCCGGGCGTACCGGCGGCGTATTATCCTACTTATCCACAGGCCCCGCAATTGCAATCATCGCTGCAAGATGCGCTTCTTGCCCCCGTTTTCGCTTCTTCGGGTGAAATTCATATTGACGCGAGGGCCGAGTATCAGTATCTTGTCGCGCCTCGCCGAAAAGGGCGATTGATCCGTATCGAGGCTTCCAGACATGAAACGCACCTTCCAACCGAGCAATCTCAAACGTGCCCGTACCCATGGCTTCCGTGCCCGCATGCGGACGCGCGGTGGCCGCCTGGTCATCAAATCCCGTCGTGCCAAGGGCCGTGCCCGACTGACGCCCTGATCCCTGCCGGTCGTGACCGGTGACGCGGGCTTTGACCGATCACGTAGACTGACGCGCGCCCGCGACTACGGCAAGGTCTTTGCCGACAACTTCCGCATCGGAGATAAATACATCACGATGCTGGTGAGCCCAAGCAAGGGTGGCGACAGTGCACGCCTCGGGCTGGCCATCGCCAAGAAACAGCTGCGGCGGGCAGTGGATCGCAACCGCATCAAGCGTGTCATACGCGAGAGCTTCCGCAACCAGCATTCGGATCTGCCCGCTGTCGATGTCGTGGTCATGGTCCGACGGTCGATCCTGGAACTGGAGCGGAAGGAAATCTTTTCCCGTCTGCAGCGACTTTGGCATAAAATCTCCGAGCGATGCGAAAACTCCTGATCATCCCCATCCGGCTGTACCAATGGCTGATCAGCCCGCTGCTGGGCAGCAATTGCCGCTATACGCCCAGCTGTTCGGAGTACAGCATCCAGGCGATCGAGCGTTTTGGAATACTGCGCGGATCCTGGCTCGCGCTGCGTCGTCTGGGTCGCTGCCATCCCTGGGGCAGCCACGGTCATGACCCGGTTCCCGACGAGTTTCGACGGCATTGATTTGCAACCCATTCCAACCCGGAAAAGATCCGCATGGACAATACACGACTCTTTCTCTATGCCGCGCTGGCCTTTGTCAGCCTTTTGATCTGGCAACAGTGGCAGGTCGATTATGGCCCAAAGCCGGCCGTCACCGAGCAGTCGCAGCCGGCTTCTCCTGCAGGAGAGGTAACGAATGCGAACCAAGCCAATGATCTGCCGGCTATAGAGTCCCTGCCGAATGAGGAGGCTACGAAGAAGGACAACAAGGTCATGGCCGGCGGTGAGCTGATACGGGTCGAAACCGATGTGGTCGAAGTGCTGATCGATACCCGCGGAGGCGTTATCGAGTCCCTCAAGCTGAAACAATACCCGGTCGATGTCGATCACCCCGATCAGTATCTGGAACTGCTGTTCCAGCGGCCGGACGAAATCCATGTCTTGCAGAATGGTCTGCGCTCGGCCGATGCTCCGGCGCCGACCCACTATGATCTGTTCAGCTCGCCCCAATCCGAGTACCGGTTGGCCGAAGGCCAGGATGAATTGCGGGTGCCCCTGCGCTGGGAAAAGGACGGCATCGAGGTCGTCAAGACCTATGTCTTCCACCGTGGCGATTACCTGATCGATCTCAAGCATCGCGTGAACAACAACGGCAACAAGCAATGGAAGGGTTCCGAATACCGCCAGATCACCCGCTCCAGGCCGCTCAGCACCAGCCGCTTTCTCTATACCTATACCGGAGCCGTCGTTTACAACGAGGAGATCAAGTACGAGAAGGTCAGTTTCGATGACATGGAAGAAAAGCCGCTGCGGCTCGAATCCGACAGTGGCTGGGCAGCGATGCTGCAACATTACTTCCTCAGCTCCATCGTGGCCCGACCCGATGAAAAAATCCTCTTCTATACCCTGGCCAATACCCGCCAATTGCCAAAGACCTACAGCGTTGGCATGAAGAGCGCCATACAGAGCGTGGCTCCAGGGCAGAGTACCGAATTTGCCAGTGAATTGTTCGTCGGTCCCAAGCTGGTGGACCGGCTCGAGGAAATCGCTCCGGGACTGGAACTCACCGTCGATTACGGCGTCCTGACCTTCCTCAGCAAGCCCATGGCCTGGTACATGGCCTGGCTCGATCGGCTGGTCGGCAACTGGGGGCTTGCCATCATCCTGCTGACGCTGACGGTCAAGCTGCTGCTGTTCAAGCTGTCCGAGACCAGCTACAAGTCCATGGCGCGCATGCGCAAGCTGACGCCGCGGCTGAAATCCCTGAAGGAACGCTATGGCGACGATCGCCAGCGCATGAACCAGGCGATGATGGAGCTGTACAAGGAAGAAAAGGTCAATCCAATGGGCGGCTGCCTGCCGATGCTGATCCAGGTGCCGATCTTCCTCGCCCTCTACTGGTCCCTGCTCGAGAATGTAGAGCTGCGCCAGGCCAGCTTCCTGTGGATCGATGACCTGTCGGCGATGGACCCCTATTATATTCTGCCGATCCTGATGGGCTTGAGCATGCTGATTCAACAGAAGTTGAATCCGGCGCCCACCGATCCGATGCAGGCCAAGGTGATGATGGTATTGCCACTGGTGTTCAGCGTGTTCTTCGCCTTCTTCCCGGCCGGTCTGGTACTCTACTGGGTCGCCAACAATACCCTGTCCATCGCTCAGCAATGGATTATCACCCGGCGAATCGAATCCGGCGAGGACAAGTAGCCTCGCAGATTCTGGCATGAGCGATCGGGATACCATCGCCGCCATCGCCACACCGCCCGGCGTCGGCGGTATCGGCGTGATCCGTCTGTCCGGCCCGAAGGCCTTGCAGATCGGTGAAGCCCTGACTCGCTCACGCCTCGAAATCGGGCGTATCCAGTTGCGCGATTTCCTTGATGACGAGGGAAGGGTGCTGGATCAGGGGCTGGCCCTCTGCTTTGCCGCGCCCCGCTCCTTCACCGGCGAGGATGTGGTCGAACTGCAGGGCCACGGTGGCCCGGTATTGCAGGAAATGCTGCT
>JALVNE010000309.1 GCA_027026755.1 Sedimenticola sp.
GTCTGGTACCAGCGGGTTTCGATCTGTTTGGGGTCGAATGTTTTGTCCATCTTGTAGCGCTATTGTCGTTGAGATCTGCGGGAAATCGATCAATTATAGGTGAAAACGAATGCCTAAAGCGTTTTTTCCGTCCTGTGAACGGTAGATCATCATGGCGGCTCAAGGGGCTTTCTTATTGGGTGAGCTTTCCGCTATAGTGTGGAGGACTGACCATTCATTACCACATTTGTTCCAGGGAGAGAATAGATACATGAAGATTCGTTCGTTCCGATCCGCGCCGGGAATCGTCCTGTCTGTCGCCGTGAGTGCCATGCTTTTGGGCGGCTGTGTTTCCAATGAAACCAAGCTTGGAGGCGGCTCCAGCATGGTGACCGGTTCCGCGGGGGCGGCCGGAAATCAGGGAGAATCCGGGCAGTTGTTCCATTGCGCCCGGCCCATAGGTACAGCCGCCCTGTTGGAACCGGAAGATCGCTATTATCTGTCCTATGGGCTGACCAGTCCGGTTCCTGTGCTGCGTCTGCTCATGGCTCAAAGCAACTGTTTCCGCGTCGTGGACAGGGGAAGGGCTTCCAGCGCCCTGCAGCGGGAACGTCAGATGGCCAGGGGCGGTGAACTGCAAAAAGGCAGCCACATGGGCTCCGGACAAATGGTCGCGGCGGATTACATCATCACGCCCACGATTCTGCGCCAGAATGCGAATGCAGGCGGAGCCTTCGGTGGGCTGGGCGCTCTGCTGCCAGGCGCGGCGGGTATCATCGCTGGTGGCTTGAAGAGCAAGCAACTTCAGGCTGAAGTAATGCTCACTGCCACCAATGTGCGCACCGGCGTGCAGGAAGCCGTTGCCCAGGGCAGCGCCAGTAAAAACGATATCACCTGGGGAGCCGGGGGATGGGCTGGTCCTGTGGCCGGTTTGGGTGGATCTTATGAGAACACCGATCTCGGCAAGATCATCGTAGCAGCTTTTCTGGACGCACATAACAAGCTGGCCAAGCAATTGGGCGCCATACCCGCGAACAGCGCGGCCCAGGCGGACAATGCCGGATGGTATACCGCCAGAAGGCTGAATTTGCGTGGCGGCCCCAATACCAGCGCACCGGTGCTGAAAACTCTGCCCAAAGGCGCATCTGTCATGCCTACGGGGGCGAAAAGCGGTCCCTGGTGGGAAGTCGATGCCGGCGGTCAACAGGGGTGGGTGCATTCTGATTTTCTGACGCGCTGACAAGATAGCCAATAAATTAGGGAAAGCGTCTTCTGGCCGCAGATTTTTCGTTGTGGGCTGGAAAGGCGCTTTCTTTGCTGTTGACAGGATTTTTTCGGATCAACATGCGTACCGTTTTGCCTGCAAAGGGGGTATTATTGCCCCCGGATAATCTATTGCAGGAAATTTCACCAATCGTCACGCCAACCGTTATTTCCCGGTCAGAGCACAACATCTCCAGGGCAAACATTTCCGAACCTGCCCTGAAGGTGCTGTATCGCCTCAAGAAGAGCGGCTACCAGGCCCATCTGGTGGGAGGTGGTGTGCGCGACCTGCTGCTGGGGCGCGAGCCCAAGGATTTCGACGTGGCTACGGATGCCACCCCGGAACAGGTCAAGGCCTGCTTCGGCAATGCCCGCATCATTGGCCGGCGCTTCCGTCTGGTGCATGTGCGTTTCGGTCGGGAGATCATCGAAGTGGCCACGTTTCGCAGCATGCAGTTCCAGCAGAGCGAGCAGTCCGATAAGGGCATGGTGCTGCGGGACAACGAGTTCGGCACCATAGAGGAAGATGCCTTGCGCCGGGATTTCACGGTCAACGCCCTCTATTACAATATCGCCGACTTTTCCGTCATCGATTACAGCACTGGCATGGCGGATCTGGAAGCCGGCCTGCTGCGCCTGCTGGGGGACCCGGAAACCCGTTACCGGGAGGACCCCGTGCGCATGCTGCGCGCGGCCCGGTTTGCCGCCAAGCTGGGGTTCACCATCGAAGCAGCCACAGAGGAACCCATCGCCCGCTTGGCACATCTGCTGGCCGAGGTGCCTGCCGCACGTCTCTATGAGGAAGTGCTCAAGCTGTTCATCAGTGGTTACGCCGTCAGCGCGTTCGAAAAGCTGCGTCATTACGGCCTTTTTAGCCAGCTGTTTCCCCAGACGGAAGAAGCCCTGTCTCATGAGGATCACGAATTCCCCCTTACCCTGGTGCTCAAGGGGCTGGAAAACACCGACCGGCGCCTGGCTCAGGACAAGGCCGTGACGCCGGCTTTTCTGTTCGCCGTATTGCTCTGGGAGCCTCTGCGGCGCATCGCCGAGGAACTCCAGGGGGAGGGCCTGCCTTTCTACCAGGCCCTGCAGGAAGCGGCCAGCCTGGTCATAGTCCGCCAGGTGCAGCGGGTGTCCATCCCCCGTCGTTTCTCGACTCCCATGCGCGAGATCTGGACCCTGCAGGCCCGTTTTCACAACACCAAGGGCAAACGTCCCCTGCGGCTGCTGGCCCATCCACGCTTCCGTGCTGCCTATGATTTTTTACTGCTGCGCGCCGAGGCGGGGGAGGCCGACCCGGAACTGGCCGGGTGGTGGACCCGCTACCAGGAAGAACAGGGCCTGGATCCCAAGGGTGGCAGCAAGCCAGCCAGCCGCCGTCGTCGCCGCTCGCGCAAGAGACGCCCGGCCAGATGATCACGGCCTATGTCGGTCTGGGCAGCAACCTGGACCATCCCGAGGAGCAGTTGCTCCGGGCCATGGACGAACTGGACTGTATTCCGGAATCCTGGTTGGGGCGCTTTTCTTCCCTGTATGTCAGCGCGCCCATGGGGCCGCAAAATCAGCCGGACTATGTGAATGCCGTGGCTGAGCTGCACACGGCTTTGCCTGCCCTGGCGCTGCTCGATGCCCTGCAGGACATAGAGAACGCCCATCATCGGGTACGTGGTGAGCGCTGGGGACCAAGAACCCTGGACCTGGATTTGTTATTGTATAGCCAGGAGGTCATCGACCTGGAACGCCTGAAAGTGCCCCATCCCGGCATTGCCCAACGCCCTTTCGTCCTCCAGCCCCTGGCGGAAATCGACGGGGATCTGCAGGTGCCGGGTGTCGGGCGGGTGCGGGATCTACTGGATGCCTGCAAGGCGCAGGCCGCGAGACGAATGCAATGAACAGCAAGATTACCATCAGCACCCTGGACAGGATGAAGGCCGAGGGGCGCAAGATTGCCGTGCTCACGGCCTATGACGCGGGATTCGCCCGCTTGGCGGAAGCCGCAGGGGTGGACGTCCTTCTGGTGGGCGACTCCCTGGGCATGGTGGTGCAGGGGCAGGAGAGCACCCTGCCGGTGACCGTGGAGGATATGGTCTATCATACGGCCATGGTCAAGCGGGGCTGCAGCCGCCCCCTCATCGTTGCCGACATGCCTTTCATGAGTCACGGCACCCCCCGTCAGGCCCTGGACAATGCTGGGCGCCTGATGAAGGAAGGGGGCGCCCACATGGTCAAGCTGGAAGGCGGCCACGCTCAGGTGGAAACCGTGAAGCATCTCACCGACCGGGCCGTTCCCGTGTGCGCTCACCTGGGCCTGCTGCCCCAGTCCATACACCAGTTGGGGGGGTACAAGGTGCAGGGCAGGGACAGCCGCAGTGCCGAGCGTATCCTCTCCGATGCCCACGAGCTGCAGGATGCCGGGGCTCAGATGCTGGTGCTGGAGTGCGTTCCCGAACAACTGGCCCTGGACATCAGTCAGGCTCTGGATATCCCCGTCATCGGCATAGGCGCGGGCCGCGGCTGTGACGGCCAGGTGCTGGTGCTCCATGACATGCTGGGCATCACTCCCGGCAAGGTGCCCAGCTTCAGCCGGAATTTCATGGCCGGGGCGGATTCCATCCAAGGGGCCATTCGCGCTTACGTGGAAGCTGTTCACGACGGCCGTTTTCCCGCTGAGGAGCACTGTTTCCGATGAAGCAGCTCAATGATGTTTCTTCCCTGCGCCGGGCGGTACGCGGGCTTTCCGGGCGCGTGGCCCTGGTGCCCACCATGGGCAACCTCCATGAAGGTCATTTGACCCTGGTCCGGCGTGCCCGGGAAGTGGCGGATGCCGTGGTGGTGAGCATCTTCGTCAATCCCATGCAGTTCGACCGCAAGGAAGACCTGGAAGCCTATCCGCGCACCCTGGAGCAAGACAAAGCCCAGTTGGCAGCCGAGGAAGTGGACCTGGTTTTCACCCCGACCGTGGAGGCCATTTATCCTGTCTCCATGGATGTGCATACCCGGGTGGAAGTGCCGGGGTTGTCGGACATTTTCTGCGGGGCCTCGCGTCCCGGACATTTTGTCGGGGTTGCCACCATCGTCTGCAAGCTGTTCAACATGGTGCAGCCCCATTGCGCCCTGTTCGGCAAGAAGGATTTCCAGCAGCTGCTCATCATCCGGCGCATGGTGCGGGATCTGGCCATGCCCGTGGAGATCATCGGCGTGGACACGGTGCGGGAGGCGGACGGCCTGGCCATGAGTTCACGCAACAATTATCTCGATGAGGCGCAGCGCGCCCGTGCGCCGGCCCTGTATGCTGCCCTCACACGCACGGCGGATGCCTTGCGTGAAGGAAGAAGGGATTTTGCCCGGCTGGAAGATGAAGCGACCCGAATGATAGCCGAGGCCGGTTTGAAGCCGGATTACTTTGGCATTCGCCGGGCTGCAGACCTGGCCGAGCCCGGCCAAGATGATACCTCTTTGGTGATTCTCGGCGCTGCCTATCTGGGACTGGCCCGCCTCATCGACAATCTCGAACTGGAACTTGGCTGACTTTCAGATGAGGGAACACCTGATATCTTGTAGGTCGGACTTCAGTCCGACACCGCCGCTACGTCGTGGCGCCGATGTCGGACTGAAGCCCGACCTGCCAGCCAAATCAATGTGGAAATACACCGATAACTCCCTCCCCCGCGCGCGGGGGAGGGTTGGGGAGGGGGTGAGCATTTCCCGCCCCCTCTCCCTGGCCCTCTCCCCCCGGCGGGGGGAGAGGGAATTTCCATGAACTGGGGCGTGGGGCTACCCCGCATGAAAGTTAATGGCTCACAGGCATCAGTCCCAGAATCCCCGCCGATAAGGCCTTGCCCAGGGCGGCGGCTGGAAGAATTCGCGTTCCAGCTGCTCGAAATCCGGAAATGCCGGGAACATATCACCCGGGAAGCCGAAATTGTTGCCCTGCAGGGCATTGAGCAACTGCTGTTTCTGGCTGTCAGGCAGGCCGGCTTCCTGTTTCACCTGTTCAATGACTTCATCCCGGGTGCCCTGGAACTCGAATCGCTGTTTGTTGCCCTTGTCGTCCAAAAACTCCACGCTGGCCTTGTAGCTGCCATCGGGCTGCTTGTTCACGGTCATGGCCTGAAAGCTCTCCCAAACCTGGGCGTGTCCGCCTCGGTCTGACAGGGGCGGAGCGGGAGGCATCATGGAGCGGGGGATGCCCATGCGCGGTTGCCGCTGCATGGGCGGACGGTTGATTTCCTTTGCCGCCAGGGTGACATCCACCTTGCTTACCTTGCCATGGCGCAGGATTTCCAGGCTGACTTTATTGCCCGCCGCAGCATTGGTTATTGCCTTGACCAGTTCATCGGGCGAAATCAGGGCCTGACCATTGATGGAGAGCAGCACATCATGCTGTTGCAGGCCGGCCTGTTCCGCCGGAGAACCCGGCATGACACGCATTACCATCAGCCCCTGGTTGTGGGTGATGTCCTGAGGCAGTTGCGCCTGTACGGCTGGGGGCACGGGACCCACGGCGACACCGAGGTAAGCAGGCGCCTGTGTCTGCTGCCCGGCGGCACTGGGAGCGGCTGACGGCTGTGCCAGCACCTGCCCGGCTCCGGGAAGGAGCATCAGGCCGACGAGCATGGGAGCAAGATTCTTTTTCATGTTTTCCTCCTGGTTGGAATATTCGTGGTACAAGGGACGCTGTCTTTATATTGAGATGGCAGAATTCCCTTGATCCAGTCGAAGATGGATACGATTGTGACAGTTTTCAAGAGATTTTGTTTCCAGCCAGTACCGGGCGGCCTTGAATTTCCGGGGCTTGGCACCCACTTTGCGAGAGGTAAACATCCCTGCCAGAAAGCGGGGATGAGAGGATCAACGAATTTGGAGGAAGTATTATGTCAACCCTGCAACAGATCAAGAGCGGCATGAGCCAGGCCTGGGATACACTGGTAGAAGGCTGGCAGCAGTTTTACCGGCGCGCCGCCAATGCCATTACCCGTTTCCGTCATGGTGACAAGGAGGAAGACCGGGAACTGGCCCTGCGCAGCAGCGGCTGGGGGGTGCTTGCCGCGGAAGTGTATGATGATGACGACAAGGTCGTGGTGCGCGTGGAGGCGCCGGGCATGGAAGGTGAGGATTTCGACATCGAGGTGGTGGAGAACTATCTGGTCATCCGTGGTCAAAAGAGCATCCAGAAGGAACACAGCCAAGGCCGTTACCATGTGCTCGAGTGCGCCTACGGCAGCTTCGAGCGCGCCCTGCCACTACCTGAAGAGGTGATCGCGGAAAAAGCCACGGCCAGTTACAAGCGCGGTGTCCTGAGGGTGGAACTGCCCAAGGCATCCAGTGCCCGCCGCCGTCGTATTGATGTCGAAGTGCATTGATGGGGCCTTGTATCTTGTGGTGAGGGACAGCTGTCCCCGAATCGATTGATAAGGAGCCAAGAGTGACAACCATCCGTTCTTTCCTGTACGCAGCCGTTATTTCCCTGAGTCTGATATTGCCGGTAACCGGATGGTCGGCACCACCACCGCCGAACGACAGCATCGCCCCTGTGCTGGAGAATGTCCTCCCTGCCGTGGTGAACATCTCCACGCGCAAAATCGTGGGCGTGAAGCAGCGGGAATACCTGGTGGACCCTTTCTTCCGGCATTTCTACGGCTATCGCGACCGCCCCATGAAGAAGGAATCCAAGAGCCTTGGCTCCGGAGTCATCGTGGACGCGAAGAAAGGCTGGGTCATCACCAATCACCACGTCATTGACGGGGCGGATGAGATTACCGTCACCCTGCGGGACCAGCGCAGTTTCACTGCGAAGTTGCTGGGAGAAGATCCCGCGGTGGACATCGCGCTGCTGCAGATCGACGCAGACAAGCTGACGGCCCTGCCACTGGCGGATTCCGACAGCCTGCGCGTGGGTGATTTCGTGGTGGCCATCGGCAATCCCTTTGGCCTGGGGCAGACCGTGACCTATGGCATCGTCAGCGCCCTTGGACGCACTGGCCTGGGTATCGAAGGCTACGAGGATTTCATCCAGACGGATGCTTCCATCAATCCCGGAAACTCCGGAGGCGCCTTGGTGACCACCCGCGGCAAGCTCGTGGGCATCAATACCGCCATCATGGGGGGATCGGGCAATATCGGTATCGGTTTCGCCATTCCCGCGAGCATGGTCAGCGCCATTGTCGATCAGCTTGCCAAATACGGGGAAGTGCAGCGCGGCCAGCTGGGTGTGGTGATGCAGGACCTGACACCGGAACTGGCGTCTGCCTTTGGCCTGAAGGAGCATCGTGGCGCAGTGGTGACCCAGGTGCTGCCCGGTTCCGCGGCCGACAAGGCGGGTATCCGCTCCGGCGATGTCATCGTCGGCATCGATGGCAAGGCCGTGATGGATGGCGGCGCCCTGCGCAATGCCGTGGGCCTGCTGCGGGCCGGGAGCCGCGTGAATCTGAAACTGATTCGCGATGGCAGGGTAAGAAACATCGAGGCGACCATTGCCCTGCCCAGGGATGCCGAGGCGCAGGGAGGAAGGTTCAACCCCCGTCTGGAAGGCGCTTTGCTGGGCAATCTGGATGACAAACATCCCCTGGCTGAATCCGGGGGTGTGGAAGTGCTGGACGTGAAACGGAACAGCAAGGCATGGGACGCAGGACTGCGCAAGGGCGATGTGATTGTCTCCGTCAACCGTCAGCCTGTGGCATCCCTCATGGACTTGTCGGCCATTACGCGGGCGGCAGGTGACAATGGCCTGTTGCTGAATGTGCAACGGGGCAACGGGGCGCTGTTTATAGTGATTCGCTAGATTGAATTTGAAGGGTTGTAGGTCGGGCTTTAGCCCGACAAAGATTTGACTCTGATCCTTGAAATCTCTGGAGTCACAAACTGAATTTGAATCGAGGAACAGTACGTGGAGTTCGAAGACTACTACAAGATCATGGGCGTGAGCCGGGATGCAACCCAGGACGAGATCAAGCGCGCCTATCGCAAGCTGGCGAGAAAATATCATCCGGATGTGAGCAAGGAGAAGGATGCCGAAGAAAAGTTCAAGAAGCTTGGTGAAGCCTACGAAGTGCTCAAGGATCCGGAGAAACGCGCGGCCTATGACCAGCTTGGCAAGAACTGGAAGGCCGGTCAGGATTTCCATCCGCCGCCGGACTGGGATGCCGGTTTCGAATTCAGTGGCGGTGGCTTTACGGGTGGTGCGGACGCCGATGCCTACAGTGATTTCTTCGAATCCCTGTTCGGCAGGCGCTCACGCAGCTATGCCGGTGGCGCAGCAGGTGGTGGTTTCCATATGCGGGGCCAGGACCATCATGCCAAGGTGCTCATCGACCTGGAGGACGCCTACAGCGGCGCCACCCGCAACATCAGCCTGCAGGTGCCCGAAGTGGACCCCAGCGGCCATGTGGTGACCAAGACGCGCACCCTGAAAGTGCGCATTCCCAAGGGGGTGAAACAGGGGCAGCAGATTCGCCTGGCAGGCCAGGGGGCGCCTGGTGTCGGGCAGGGCGGCAATGGTGACCTGTATTTGGAGATCGAGTTTCGTCCCCATCCCTTCTACCGGGTGGAAGGGCGTGATGTCTATCTGGATCTTCCCGTGGCTCCCTGGGAAGTGGCCCTGGGCGGCAAGGTGCAGGTGCCCACGCCGTCCGGCAAACTGGATCTGAAGATTCCGGCCGGTTCCAATACCGGCAAGAAGATGCGCCTCAAGGGCAAGGGCATACCTGGCAGGCATCCGGGTGATTTCTATGTGGAGCTGAAGGTGATGGTGCCGCCTGCGGACACGGAAAAGGCCAAGGAAATCTATCGGGAGATGGAAAGAGAGCTGCCCTTCAATCCGCGCGCAGCTCTGGGAGTGTAAGCAATGAATGATGAGATTCTGAATGGCGTCCTGCTGGACGAAGACTGTTACCTGAGCCTGGCGGAACTCAGCCGCGCCTGTTCCACTCACGCCGAATGGGTTGTTTCCCTCGTAGAGGAGGGGATACTGGATCCCGGTGGCGCGGACATGCGTGACTGGCGCTTCAGCGCGCCAGCCCTGCGCCGTGCCCGCACAGCACGGCATCTGCAGCGGGATCTGGGCGTAAATCTGGCGGGCGCCGCCCTGGTGCTGGATCTGCTCGACGAAATCGAAAGCCTGCGTCAGCGCCTGGCCCGGCTGGAGCCCTGATTGACGCCAATTCTTTAATTTATACATCATCGTTATGACTGTGGGTTGGACTAATCTCAACCTGATGCCAAGCGTGGCCGGTCATCCACTGCGTAGGTCGGACTGAAGTCCGACACCCCACCGCCTGTTGTCGGACTGAAGTCCGACCTACAGGCGGGTGTTTTTTCATTATCCCCCTTGAAAAATAATGCTTCACCCCTATGTCCACGGGTGTAGAAAGAAGATTTTGAGGAGGTACAAAGATGTTCGGAACTACAAGCCTGTTTGATGAACTTCAGCGCATCCAACGGGAAATGGAGAGTGTATTTACGTCCACGCCATGGGCCAATGGCATTCGTTCTTCCAGCGCCGGTTTTCCCCCGGTGAATGTGGGGACGACCGAAGATGAAGTGGATGTGTATTTTTTCGCGCCTGGCGTTAATCCCGAGTCCTGGGATATTTCCGTCCAGAACAATGTGCTCAGCGTGGCCGGGGAGCGTCGCGTGATTCGTGAGGAAGGTGCCAGCTATTACCGCAAGGAGCGCTTCGATGGTGAATTCCGCCGCACTTTCACCCTACCGGATGATATCGATCCCGAAAAGGTCGATGCGAACTACAAGGACGGTGTGTTGCATGTAAGGCTGCAGCGCAAGGAGTCCAGCAAGCCGCGACAAATCGAGGTCAACTGAAAGCTGGGAGGAAAGAGAAATGACTGACAAGACTGAATTGACAACCAAGAACCAAACTGAAATGGAGCCCGCGGCCAGGCAGCCCGAACCGAGTATTCGTCCTGCCGTGGATATCTTCGAGGATGAAAGTGGTATCACCCTGCATGCCGACATGCCCGGGATTTCCAAGGATCGCCTGAGCGTGAAAGTGGAAGGCGATACCCTGACCATAGAGGGTGATGCAGAAATTCCCATGCCTGAGAACATGGAGCCCTTGTACGCCGATGTGCGGGCCACCCATTATCAGCGCAGCTTTACCCTGGGCAGCGAGATGGATACCGAGAAGGTGGAGGCCAGCCTCAATCAAGGGGTGCTCACCCTGCGCATTCCCAAGCGGGATGAACACAAGCCGCGCAAGATCGAGGTCAAAGTAGGCTGATAGCATTCTGAAATACAGAGAGCGAGCGCAGTGCCGCAAGGCGCTGCGCTTTTTTTA
>JALVNE010000310.1 GCA_027026755.1 Sedimenticola sp.
TTCCACTCATCGGGATACCAGGAGTTCTGCACGGCGCGGAATACCCGCTCGGGGTGCGGCATCATGATGGTGAAACGGCCGTCGGGGGTGGTGACACCGGTGATACCAAGCGGAGAGCCGTTGGGGTTGGCCGGGTAGATCTCGGTAGGATCGCCATAGCTGTCCACATAGCGCAGGGTTACCCGCTGCTCCCGCAGCAGACGGACTGCGTGATCCCGATCGGAAAATTCAGCACGTCCTTCACCGTGGGAAACCACGATGGGGAGCTTCGAGCCCTCCATTCCCTGCAGGAACAGGGAGCCGGACTTCATCACCTCCACCATCACCAGGCGCGCCTCGAACTGTTCAGAGAGGTTTCGACGGAACTGCGGCCACTGCTCACTGCCGGGGATCAGTTCGCGCAGACCGGACATCATCTGACAGCCGTTGCAGACACCCAGACCAAAACTGTCGCCGCGCTGGAAGAAAGCGGCGAACTGTTCGCGGGCGCGATCGTTGAACAGGATGGATTTGGCCCACCCCTGCCCCGCTCCAAGCACGTCACCAAAAGAGAATCCGCCACACGCCGCCAGGCCGGAAAACGGCTGCAGGGTGGTGTGGCCGTTGATGATATCGCTCATGTGGACATCGACTGCGGCAAATCCGGCACGATCGAAGGCCGCCGCCATTTCGATATGCCCGTTGACCCCCTGCTCCCGCAAAATGGCGACGCGCGGCCGCGCTCCCTTGTTGATAAACGGCGCGGAAATATTGTCATCCGGGTCGAAACTCAGTTCGGCAAACAGGCCGGGATCCTCCGCATCCAGCAGCCGGTCGTACTCCTGACGGGCGCACTCCGAGTTGTCGCGCAGGAACTGCATATGAAAACTGGTCTGCGACCAGGCGCGCTGCAGATCCACCCTTTGCTCGGCGAGGATCGTTTCGCTGCTGTGTTTGAAAACGATACGGTCTTCATCGTTGAAGGCACCGATCAGATGGCTGTATCTCCCCAATCCGGCATCGTGGAGCCAAGCCAGCACCTCGTCGAGATCGGTGTGGCGAACCTGGATGACCACCCCCAGCTCTTCATTGAACATTGCCGTCAGCGGATCCGCATCCAGCTCATCCAGGGTAATCTCCACACCACAGTGGCCGGCAAAGGCCATCTCCGCAACGGTGACGAACAGACCACCATCGGAACGGTCGTGGTAGGCAACGATCAATCCGCGCTCATTGAGCAGCTGCACCGTTTCGAAGAAACGCTTGAACTGGGCGGGATCATCCAGATCAGGCACATGGTGTCCCGTTTCACGAAACACCTGGGCAAGCGCGGACGCACCCAGCCGGTTCTGACCCTTGCCCAGGTCGATTAGAATCAGCTCTCCGCCAATATCGGGGCGCAGCTGTGGAGTAAGGGTCTTGCACACATCCTGAACCCGGCCAAAGGCGGAGACGATCAGTGACAGGGGCGCGGTAACAGCGCGCTGTTCACCGCCGGCTTCCCATACTGTCTTCATCGAGAGGGAGTCCTTGCCGACCGGGATTGCAATCCCCAGTTGTGGGCACAACTCCATTCCGACCGCCTTCACCGCATCGTACAGACCGGCCTCCTCGCCGGGGTGGCTGGCGGCCGCCATCCAGTTAGCGGAAAGCACGATATCTTCCAGCGTTTCGATGCGGGCAGCAGCCAGGTTGGTCAACGCCTCCCCCACCGCCATACGTGCCGCAGCGGCATGATGCAGCACCGCCAGCGGCGTGCGTTCACCCACCGCCATCGCTTCGCCGGTATAGCCATGAAAGGCGGAGCTGGTGACACCCACATCCGCTACCGGCACCTGCCAGGGTCCCACCATTTGATCACGAACCACCAGGCCGGTCACACTGCGATCACCGATGGTGATCAGGAAACGCTTGTCTGCCACCGTGGGCAGGCGCAGCACGCGGTAGACCGCATCGCGGATATCGATACCGTCGGTCCGGAACTCCTCCTTGTGAAAGGGGTGGTGATGCGCCTCGCGCAACATCTTGGGCGGTTTGCCCAGCAGCACCTCCAGTGGCATATCAATGGGGGTATTGTCGAAATAGCCATCTCCCACAATCAGCCGCCGTTCCCCGGTTGCCTCGCCAATCACCGCCCACGGACAGCGCTCCCGTTCACAGATGGCTGCAAACCGATCCAGGCTCTCGCTGGATACCGCCATCACATAGCGCTCCTGGGCCTCGTTGCACCAGATCTCCATCGGCGACATACCCGGCTCGTCACAGGGGATGGTGCGCAACTCAAAACGGGCACCACGGGCGCTGTCATTCACCAGTTCCGGCATGGCATTGGAAAGACCACCCGCTCCCACGTCGTGAATGGAGATGACAGGATTATCAGCACCCAGCTGCCAACATTGATCGATGACCTCCTGACAGCGCCGTTCCATCTCCGGATTGCCGCGCTGTACCGAGGCAAAATCCAGGTCCTCGATACTCTCGCCACTGGCCATACTGGAGGCGGCCCCGCCACCAAGACCGATCAACATCGCTGGTCCCCCCAGTACCACCAGCTGCGCCCCCGGTGGGATATCCCCCTTTTCCACCTGTTCCGCCCGGATGTTACCCAACCCGCCCGCCAGCATAATCGGCTTGTGGTAACCACGTATCTCGTTACCTTCAGGCCCGGGAACCTGTGCCTCATAGGTGCGGAAATAACCACAGATATTGGGCCGGCCAAATTCATTATTGAATGCTGCGGCACCAATGGGTGCCTCCAGCATAATCTCCAGTGCCGAGGCGATACGCCCCGGTTTGCCGTAATCCCGCTCCCACGGCATGACGGCCTGCGGCAGCCGCAGATTGGATACCGAAAAGCCGGTCAGGCCCGCTTTCGGTCTGGAACCGCGACCGGTCGCCCCTTCATCCCGGATCTCACCACCGGAACCGGTGGCCGCGCCGGGAAAGGGGGAGATGGCGGTGGGATGATTGTGGGTTTCCACTTTCATCAGAATATGGATCGCCTCATTGTGGGGCTTGTACTGCCGGGAAGCGGGATCGGGAAAAAAACGCCTGCCATCGAAACCCTGCATCACAGCAGAGTTGTCGCTGTAGGCGGACAATACTTTCCCCGGATGAGCGCGGTGAGTATTGCGGATCATGTCGAACAGGGAGTGCGGCTGCGGCACCCCGTCGATTACCCAGTCGGCATTGAATATTTTGTGACGGCAGTGTTCCGAATTGGCCTGGGCAAACATCATTAACTCGACATCGGTGGGATTACGCCGCAGCAACCGGAAATTTTCCAGCAGATAATCTATCTCATCGTCAGCCAGCGCCAACCCCAGTTCGCGGTTGGCCGCTTCCAGCGCAGTGCGCCCACCAACAAGAATATCAACGGTTGTCAAAGGTGCCGGCTCGCTCTGCAAAAACAGTCCCTCCGCCTCATCCAGACTGTTCAACACAGTTTCCGTCATTCGGTCATGGATGAGCGGCTTGATATCAGCCAGCTGCTGTTCATCGAGCAAAACCTCGTCAGCCGTCACGAAATACCAGGCGATGCCGCGCTCCAGACGATGAATCTT
>JALVNE010000311.1 GCA_027026755.1 Sedimenticola sp.
GCCGGTATGGGTTCCGGTTCGCGCGAGCCAGGGGCGCGCCCGGCTGGAAGGGCGAGACGGCGGCCGGCGGCCGGCGGCTCGCGGCATACGGCTCGCGGCCTGCGGCCTGCGGCTTGCAGGAACGCCCTGACCTGTGTTCAGCGTCCGGCCGAACGAGGTTTGCTTCTCCCGTAAGGCCGACCCCTCCGCCGGCCGCCTCCGGACCGCCTGCGGAGCGCCGGCTTCGCTTCCGGCGTGGACCCCGGATCCCGGCCGCCGGGGGCGGCCTCGTCCGGGGCGTCGGGTAAAAGCAGCAGGTGGCCTGTGGCTCGCAGCCTGTGGAGACACCACAGCGCGCCAACCCCCCGCGTGGCGCGCTCGCTGCAAACCGCCTGCCACGTACCACGTACTACGTGCCACGTACGGCTTCGCTTTCCACACCCCGCCCCCGCAACCCAATCACCACGTACCACGCACTACGTACCACGTACTACGCACCGCCTCCCTCCGGACACTGCGAACAACGTATTGGGAAGTTACAACGCCCCGCTCTAACGGCCGCCGCTTAGAATGCCGGTGATGCTGCCCCTGGCGGTCGAACCCTTTGGCGGTTACCGGACCTGGCTGGAAACCCTGCCCGGCTACGCCGGGCAGATCGCCTTTCACCGCGTGCTGCCGGCCCGGCCGCCCGACTTGGCGCCCTACGAGGGGTCCTTCAAACCGGTGCTCGCGCGCCTCGGCCTCGCGCCCTACGCGCACCAGGCCGAGGCCTTCGAAAGGCTGGAAGCGGGCGCCCACGTCGTCATGGCCACGCCCACGGCCTCGGGCAAGAGCCTGGTCTTCCAAGCGCCGGTACTGGCGGCCATGCGGCAGGGCGGCACCGCCCTCTTCCTCTACCCCACCAAGGCGCTGGCGCGCGACCAGAAGAGCCGGCTGGAGACGCTGGCCGACCCGTTCGACCTCTCGGACCGGGTCTTCACCTACGACGGCGACACCCCGCCGGCGCGGCGCCGCAAGGCGCGCGAGACCGCGCTGGCGATTCTGACCAACCCCGACATGCTGCATTTCGGAATCCTGCCGCGACACTCCTCCTGGGCGGGTTTTCTCAGCCGCCTTCGCTACGTCGTGATCGACGAGGCCCACTACCACCGCGGGGTCTTCGGTAGCCACGTGGCTCTCATTCTGCGGCGGTTGCTGCGCCTTGCGGAGCGCTACGGGGCGCGCCCGCAGCTGATCGCCGCTTCGGCGACGATCGCCAACCCCGCGGCCCACGCCGCCGCGCTGACCGGACGGCCGTTCGAGGCCATCACGGCTTCGGGGCGCTTCAGCGAGCTCGAGTTCGTGGTCTGGCCGCCCAAGGCGCTGGACGCTTCCGGCGAACGGCGGCGCAGCGCCAACCTGGAGGCGGCGGAGCTGGCCGTCTGGGCGGCGACCCACGACCTCAAGACGATCGTCTTCACCGGCAGCCGCAAGACGGCGGAGCTGATCGGCCGTTACACGCGCGGTACCGCCGTGGAGGACAAGATCCGCAGCTACCGCGCGGGGTACACCGCCGAAGAGCGGGCGCGGCTGGAAGAGGCGTTCCGCTCCGGCGAGCTCGCCGTGCTGGTCAGCACCAGCGCGCTCGAGCTTGGCATCGACATCGGCGGCCTGGACGCGGTGGTGATGGTGGGCTACCCGGGTTCGGTCAACGCCTTCTGGCAGCGCGCCGGCCGGGCCGGACGCGGCCGCGAGCGCGCGCTGGCGCTCTGGATCCCGCGCGAGGACCCGCTCGACGCCTACTTTTCCGAACGGCCCGAACGGCTCCTGGGCAGCCCGCCCGAGTCGGCGGTGGCCGACTGGAAGAACCCCTACCTCTACCCGCCGCACCTGCACTGCGCGGCCTTCGAGCATCCGGTCGACCCCGCGGAGCCGATCTACCTTCACGAGCTCGCGGACGATCCGCATCTGCAGGAGCACGGCGGCCGGATCTACACCGCCTTCAAGAACCCGCACCGGCGCATCAGCCTGCGCGGCGGCGGCGTCACCTTCACCCTGCGCGACGCCTCCGGAAAGGCCCTGGGGCAGCTGGACGAGCGCCAGGCCTACTGGGAGGCCCACCCGGGCGCGGTCTATCTGCACCAGGGCGAAAGCTACCTGGTGCGCAACCTCGATCCCAAGAAACGCGAGGTCGTGCTGCTGCCAAGCCTGGAGGACCACTACACCCAGCCGCGCGCGACCACCGAGATCGAGGTCTACCCGGAACACGCCGCCGAGGTGCAGCCGGGCGTGTGGGTCGGACGGGTGCGCATGCGGGAGCAGGTGACGGGGTACGTCAAGAAGCGCTACGTCACCGAGGCGGTGCTCGAGGAGGTGGAACTACCCATGCCCGAGGTGGCCTTTGACACCGAGGCGGTCTGGTTCCACCCGCCTGTCGCGGCGCTGGCTCCCGAGCGCGTGCCCGGGGGAATCCACGCGCTCGAGCACGCGCTGATCGGGCTGCTTCCCCTCTTCGTCCTGGCCGAACGTCGCGACGTGGGCGGCGTCAGCTATCCCGCCTACCCCGCGCCGCTGCCCTCGGGCGAGGGGGCGGTGGTCTTCATCTACGACGGCTACCCAGGGGGCGTGGGTTACGCCCGCGCCGGTGCGGAGCAGTGGGAGCGCTGGGTCCGCGCGACCGCCGAGCTGCTCGCGGACTGCCCCTGCGAACACGGCTGTCCGCGCTGCGTGCTCAGCCCCAAGTGCGGCAACGGCAACCAGTTTATCGACAAACATGCCGCCCTCGAGCTGGCCGGGCGCATGAGCGGGCCGCGTTTTCGAACGGCGCGCTAGCCGCAGGCTTCGAACACGCTGTTCACGCCGCCCCTCCCGCCACGAGCTTCACCACCGCCCCGGCCTGCGCCGGGGCGGGGGCCGCTTCGGAAGGCGCGGTTTGAGATCTGCGTCGTCGCCGTTGTTGTTTACGACGTCCACGAGCGACGCAGAGCGCGCCGGTATGGGTTCCGGTTCGCGCGAGCCAGAGGCGCGCCCGGCTGGAAGGGCGAGACGGCGGCCGGCGGCCCGCGGCTCGCGGCATACGGCTCGCGGCCGGCGGCCTGCGGCTTGCAGGAACGCCCCGACCTGTGTTCAGCGTCCGGCCGAACGAGGTTTGCTTCTCCCGTAAGGCCGACCCCTCCGCCGGCCGCCTCCGGACCGCCTGCGGAGCGCCTGCTTCGCTTCCGGCGTGGACCCCGGATCCCGGCCGCCGGGGGCGGCCTCGTCCGGGGCGTCGGGAAAGGAAGCGGGCGGCTTGCGGCCTGCGGTTTGTAGCTTGTGGTTTGCGGCTTGCGGATCGCGGCCGATACCCGCGGCCCGCAGGAACCCGCCCAATGCTGTTCCTTCCTCCCGCTTCCCGCTTCCCACGCACCACGTACTACGCACTACGTACCACGTACCACGCACTACGTACTACGCACCGGCCCCGACCGGGCTTTGGGAGGGGCGTGTTGGGGGGTTGCGGCCAGGCGTTTGTGACGCCTTTGTGACGCGGCCGGTTTAGCCTGGGAGGGAAAGGACTTCGCATGGAACGAAA
>JALVNE010000312.1 GCA_027026755.1 Sedimenticola sp.
TGCTGGTGCATGACGGCCAGCACGACGATACCCTGGACCTCAAGCACTCCGGCCTGGTGCCCATCATCGACATGGCGCGCATCTACGCCCTGGCGGAAGGCCTGAAGGAGATCAGCACCGAGGACCGTCTGCGCGCGGCCGCCGGCACTCGCAGCCTCAGCCAGGGCGGCGCGGCCAATCTGCTGGACGCCTTCGAGTTCATCAGCAACCTGCGTCTGGAGCATCAGGCGGCGCAGATCGAGGCCGGCGGCAGCCCGGACAATTTCATGTCTCCCAAGCAGCTTTCCAGGCTGGAGCGGGAACACCTCAAGGACGCTTTCAAGGTGGTGCAGACCATGCAGGCCACTTTGGAGCTGCGCTACCAGACGGACAGAATCTGATGCTGGGCTGGCTGTTCAACGCGGAACACAAACGCAGGAAACTGCTGGACCAGGCGCCGGAAGGCCCGCTCAGGGCCTATCTTGCCGTGGCCTTTCCCGACAGGACGCTGCCCATCGACCAGGTGCCTCTGCTGGCCATGGACTTCGAAACCACGGGGCTGGACGCCAAGACCGATCACCTGCTCAGCGTGGGTCACGTGGAGCTGAAGAACAACCAGGTGCTGCTGGCCACCGCCCGGCACCGGATCATTCACACGGACAGGAACATGACAGACGAGAACGTCAGCCTGCACCACATCACTCACGACCAGGTGGCCAAAGGCCTGGGACTGGGCAAGGTGGTGGAATCCATATTGGAAGCCCTTGCAGGCAAAGTGCTGCTGGCTCACCATGCCAAGGTAGAGATCGGCTTTCTGCAACAGGCCTGCAGGCGCCTGTACGGCATGGCCCCCGTGGTGCCGGCCATCGACACCATGCAGCTTGCCCGGCAGCGTCTGGAACGCGCCCAGCAGCCCTACAAGCCTGGCGACCTGCGTCTGTTCAATCTGCGCAAGCAATACGGCCTGCCCGCCTACCAGGCCCACAATGCCCTCATGGACGCCATTGCCACGGCAGAACTGTTCCTCGCCCAAGTGGCTCATGGCAACTACCGCAGG
>JALVNE010000313.1 GCA_027026755.1 Sedimenticola sp.
GACGAAATCCATAGGAACATGGAAGAAAATTCGTCTCGAATATCGGCTCTATCACCAGCTTAGTTGCCATTTGAACCACACGATCCTTCAGTATGGGAATGCCAAGTGGTCGTTTTTCGGTCTTGCCCGGCTTGTCGATCCAGCACCGAAGCACTGGAAAAGGTCTGTATGTACGGGAGTGCAGCTCTTCCTGAATCTCCTTCAGAAACTCTACTTCCCCCACAACTTCCTTCACGTAGTCAATGCTGACATCATCCATCCCAGGCGCACCCTTATTGGACTTCACCCGCTTCCAGGCAACCCAGAGAACATCCGAACGGTATATCTTGTCATATAGTGCTCCGAACTTCCGGTTAAGCGACTGTTTCGCCGCATGGGACAGTCTGGACTGCAATAATGGGACTTTATTACGCATGTTCATAGCTCCTTATGGAGCACTCATGCTCCACTATGGTCATTCCAGACACGATCGAAGTACGGCCTTACGCTCCGGCAGGATTATGTTGTCCCTGCCTTCATCACTTCAGGGCCGCTCCGACTTCCCTGCATCCGTCATCGGGCCTTGCGGGTTTCACACCGCTTGCACCCGACTTACCGTATCTCGAAGCCATACGGAGATACAGGGATCTCAGGTCCAACACTCGTACTCTTTCACCGCATGCCACTGGCCTTACCCCGGGTTCTCCACAGGTGCATGTGCCCTTTGCTTCCCTGTGAACTATGGCCTTCTCCATAAACGTAGAAGATCGGCGTATATCCTGCCTAAACGCAGGTTTATCCCGCATCCGGACTCTCCCAGCTATAACTGTCCGGACTGAGCTTACGAGGCTGCACCATTCGCTTTATGCTGCGGCCTGCGGCTTTGGCCGGCATCCCTGACTGGGTAAAACCCCTGACTCAAAAAGCACAGGAGCCGTCACGACACCGTGTCGGGGCAAGTTCAGCCCGTGCGTTACCGCACGAACCCGCCCCCAGCCTACATATCCAAAAGGGCAACTGATATGATAACCTCCTTCCAGGTTATTAGATT
>JALVNE010000314.1 GCA_027026755.1 Sedimenticola sp.
ACCGGCTGACGACCCATATCATCTGATCCTTGACGAATAATGCCGTGGGTGAGCCCGTCAGCTTCAGGCGCGAAACCTCATGCATCTGCGCCGGGGGCCAGCTATCGATGATCACCAGATAGCCGCCACTGAGGATATAACTGTAATCGCCGACGGTTTTGATGAAATCACCCTCGTTGACGCCGCTGACCTGGTTGTTGGTTCCGCTGTAATTGCCGATATCGCCTGCAGTCGTCTGTTCAGGCGTATCCGCAGCGGCGGTCGGCGCCGCATTGGTTGTTTGCGTATCCGCTCTGTCCGGCGCATGTCCGTCCATCACCGCCGGCAAGGCATGATAGTAATCCTTGAGCCGGGCTTCCTGCTTCAATGTGTCCATCAGGTATTGAGTCAAGTCGCTGCAGCTGGTGAACGGCTTGAGTTCACTGCGGTATTCGAAGCCATCCTGTGTCGGGTTTGGTGTCTGGTTGCTGTTTCCCGGGGAGCAGGCCTGGAGCGAAAGCAGGCTTGCGACGGAAAACAGGGCGATCGGTAGAATGCGCAAGTCCAGCATGGGATTCACCTCATGTCCGCAGAGAAGATGTGAGCAGTGTGAAACAGCTCCTTGACGAATTCAAGGCTGACAAGATCGATGCGCCACCCGTGGTCCCGTCATCCAAATCCGCTCTGGGGTAGTGCCTGTCCGGAAAAACGCTGTACCCATATCCATGTAAGCTCCACGCCGGCATCCCTGCCGCCGAGGTTTTCCAGGCAGACTATCCCATACTCATCAATGACTTAGGATCTCGGAGGACATGCTCCAGATGCAATCCAACCATGACTTGTAGTCGTGAAGGCAAGTGGATAGAGTGTTCAGGCTTGCCCAGCCCATGGAGAAGAACATGATCGATTCGCTGTCAGACAGAGTGCGCCAACTGGCCGATGAACTGATCGGACGCGGGTGGCGGGTTTGCACCGCCGAATCCTGCACCGGCGGTCTGATCGCCAAATCCTTTACCGATCTGCCCGGCAGCTCGGAGTGGTTCGA
>JALVNE010000315.1 GCA_027026755.1 Sedimenticola sp.
GTATAGTCATCCTTATTACTAGTTTGCAGTCAATTACGAAAATACACTTAGCTGATGAATGAAAATAAGTGTGCAGAGATGATCGAACTCTCGATCTTTGGTTTGCTAGTCCGATGCTCTCTCCACTGGGCTGTTGAGGCATATAGCAGGGAAATGTAAAATATGAAGAAAAGTAAGCTTCACTGATGTATGAAAATAAGCCCCCAGAGAGGATCGAACTCTCGACCACTGGTTTACAAGACCAGTGCTCTATCCACTGAGCTATGGAGGCATCGTCGATGAAGAGGAATGTTCCAGTGAAACGATTTTCTAGATGAGAGACCACAATTCTTTACTGAAAGGAAACCGTTTTCTTCTTATAATATTAACGATTATTGAATGAATGGAGAAACAAAAATAAGATCGTTGCTTGGTAAGCATGGATGCAGGAAAGCCAGTAAGCGAGTAAGTTAATACATCAACAAATAGATGGATAGAGAGAGATATCGAGTGATAGATTTCACTATAGTCATCCTCATTACTAGTTTGCAGTTAATTACGAAAATACACTTAGCTGATGAATGAAAATAAGTGTGCAGAGATGATCGAACTCTCGATCTTTGGTTTGCTAG
Organism: Sedimenticola sp.; assembly: GCA_027026755.1. Taxonomy (GTDB): domain Bacteria; phylum Pseudomonadota; class Gammaproteobacteria; order Chromatiales; family Chromatiaceae; genus Thiolapillus. Next base: position 612 of record JALVNE010000315.1, read on the forward strand.
TCCGATGCTCTCTCCACTGGGCTGTTGAGGCATATGGCAGGGAAATGTAAAATATGAAGAAAAGTAAGCTTCACTGACGTATGAAAATAAGCCCCCAGAGAGGATTGAACTCTCGACCCCTGGTTTACAAAACCAGTGTTCTATCCACTGAGCTATGGAGGAATCGTCGATGAAGAGGAATGTTGCAGTGAAACGATTTTCTAGATGAGAGACCACAATCCTTTACTGAAAGGTAACCGTTTTCTTCTTATAATATTAACGATTATTGAATGAATGGAGAAACAAAAATAAGATAGTTCCTTGGTAAGCATGGACGCGGGAAAGCAAGTAAGCGAGTAAGTTAATACATCAACAAATAGATGGATAGAGAGAGATAGAGAGAGATAGATTTAACTATAGTCATCCTCATTACT
>JALVNE010000316.1 GCA_027026755.1 Sedimenticola sp.
TCTACTAGCAGTCCGGAGTATGATGAAGAAAGGCAAATCAAAGTTTTCATGAACGAACGAAACGATACGGAAATTAATGAGAAAGGTAAGAAATTGCTCACTTCTGAGGTGAATCAAGCAAGACATGCGGAATACTAAGACCATCAATTCTAATTTAAAGTTACTCGCGATTTGATCCGAAGTTAGACTACTGCAATGTGTTTTCTGTTTCTATTTTAACGTGCTTTCTGTCTAACGTGGATGTTGTTTCCTTAATATCTCGAAGAAAGAAAGCAGCCGATCTTCGAAATGATAAGTGAAATATTTATAAAACGCGTTTTGTGCCATGAACATTTCTCATGTAAAAGACAAATCAATATACGTTACCGTGAAGGTGCCACCTTCTCTCTTTTCCCACTGTTAGAAAACAAACAAAATGATCTAGATTATAATAAATAAGTGCTGTTTTAGAACGTTTGGTGTGAATTCAATGATTCGATTATTTTGTGATTATTTATTGGGAAAATTTAAAGGAATAGACGTGATGCAGATTAGTTGGTTTATTGAAAGGAAACATTATAATAATAGAATCCGAAGACTTGTTTGTGTTATGGGATAATCCGCAGACTTCCTTCCCTGTATTGGTAACACATGCATGCATATCGGAGGACACTTTATAGGTTTACTGTAGTCTAGCACTCTCCAGAATTATATTCGTTTTTGGAATCGACATTTGAGAACTACACTCTCTTTACTGATTATATGTTACCGTGTTTCCGAACTATCATCTATACTGTGGTGTTATTCTTCAAATAGCTTGGAGAAAGAAAATACACGATCGTATTAAAAGAAAATGAATCCTATATGACATTCTATTAGTTGGAAGAAAAAAAACTCATCACATAGACGAGAAAAGGCACGTCTACTAGCAGTTCGGAGTATGATGAAGAAAGGCAAATCAAAGTTTTCATGAACAAACGAAACGATATGGAAATTAATGAGAAAGGAAAGAAATTGCTCACTTCTGAGATGTATAAAGCAAG
>JALVNE010000317.1 GCA_027026755.1 Sedimenticola sp.
AAGTGTTGAACGGTTTTGGATGAATTATGCTGCCGTGCTGAAGCAATTCCGCATTCCTGGCAGCGCAATTCCCTGGTATCAGAAGCATATTCAGGGGTTTATCAACGATCACCCTTCTGTGCGCCTGGGATCCCACACGCCTAATTCGTTGCAGGCCTGGCTGGAAGATATCGGTCGAAATCCAGCGGTACAGGACTGGCAGTTCCGCCAAAAAGTCGATGCTTTGCGCTTGTTGTTTGCACACTTCCTGAAACTGGATTGGGCGCTTCGATTTGACTGGGATGGCTGCGCAGGCAATGCCCAATCCCTGGGGAAGGATCATCCTACGGTTGCGCGGACTTATGAGATGATCGACAAAGCGGTCAGCGACCCACAAAATCCACTTGGAAAGGCGTTTCCTGATATTTATCGCAAGTTTCTGGTCGTCATGCGACTGTCTGATTACTCTCCGAATACCGAAAGGAGCTACCTCGGATGGATCAATAGATTCCTTGTTTTTCATCACCGCAAATATCCTTTTGACTGCCCGGAACCGGAAGTTGCTTCCTTTTTAGAACATTTAGCCATAAAACGCAAAGTTTCTGGGGCTACTCAGGGGCAGGCACTCAATGCGCTGGTATTCTTTTTCGCACGGGTTCATGCGCGGAAAATACCGCCATGAGAAGTGCCTATGAGGGCTGACGGTGTAAAATACTTCCATGAACATCCATCTCATTGCCGTAGGTGACAAAATGCCCCGCTGGGTACAGGAGGGCTATCAGGAATACGCCCGGCGGCTGCCCCCCGAGTGCGCGCTGAAGCTGCTGGAGATCAGCGCCAGGCACCGGGGCAAGAATGCCGATATTGTCCGCATCGCCCGCGACGAAGGCAGGGCGATGCTGAAAGCTATCCCCAGGAGCAGCCGGGTGATCGCCCTGGAGATCAACGGGCGCAGCTGGCGCACGGAAGACCTTGCCACGCTATTGCAAAACTGGATGGCGGACGGGCGGGATGTATCGTTGCTGGTGGGCGGCCCGGAGGG
>JALVNE010000318.1 GCA_027026755.1 Sedimenticola sp.
GATCAGTGTCCGCCATTCGTTCTCGCTGCGTCGTTTGCTCATGTCGTGCTCCTGTCGGTGAATGCAGCCGCAGGTTATGGCGGAAAGGCCTCCTAGGGAAGAACGGTGGGGTTTGAACGGTTACGTCTAATCAAACAGGTGCCAGCATTGTGGGGCAATGCTCGGCAAGGTGTGAAAGGCCGTCCAGGCAAGGCAGTTTCGTTCCTTGCACTTCGTAGCAGGCACAGAAGAAAAAAGGAGATTTATCGTTTTGTTCAACAAAGCCAGCGTCAGGTTCATTGCCACAATTGCTGTCGGCGGTACATTCAACCACATAACAATCACCTCAACCGGACGCTGCGCTTCGCTCTGCGGCTGTGCGGGCGGCGAGCTTGGTAGTTCTTCCAACCGCCGTTGCAGCCTCAAGGGCACCGGTTAGGCTGAGCGTTATGTGGTTTGGCCTCGTGACAAGGAGTGCTGGCGGCTGTGTGCATGGGTTTTGCGCACAGTTTAGGCTTTGAGGGTGCCGTCGTTCTGGCGGCGTTATCGCTCAGCCTACTATCCCAGTGGCACGAAATGGCGTTTCGCATCGGCCCCGCAGCCACAACTACCAAGGTGGCCACCCCGGCAACTTGGCATGGAAAAACCCTGTGTAACGTGGTCTAATCGAACAGGTGCCGGCATTATGGGGCAATGCTTGGTAAGGTCCGAAGGGCCGTCCAGGTAAGGTGGTTTTGTTCCTGGCACTTCGTAGCAGGCGCAGAAGAAAAAAGGAGATTTATTGTTTTGTTCAACAAAGCCAGCGTCAGGTTCATTGCCACAATTGCTGTCGGCGGTACATTCAACCACATAACAATCACCTCAACCGGACGCTGCGCTTCGCTCCGCGGCTGTGCGGGCGGCGAGCGTTGTGGTTCTTCCAGCCGTCGTTGTAGCTTCAAGGGCGCCGGTTAGGCTGAGCGTTATGTGGTTAGGTTCCGGAAGGTGGAGTACTACCAAGAAAGCCGCATAGGCACACAATTCAAGCATCAAGGGT